>NZ_JBIWNZ010000007.1:42110-148372 GCF_044767505.1 Kitasatospora sp. NPDC101235 | reverse complement strand
TCAGCGGGAGAGCACTACCTTGACACGGTAGGGGTCACTGGTTCAATCCCAGTATCGCGCACGTCGGATCCTCCGGGATCCGCTGCAGGACCGCCGCACCAGGCGCGATTAGCTCAGCGGGAGAGCACTACCTTGACACGGTAGGGGTCACTGGTTCAATCCCAGTATCGCGCACAGTAACGGGCCCTCCGGGGCCTGCTGCAACACCACCGCACCAGGCGCGATTAGCTCAGCGGGAGAGCACTACCTTGACACGGTAGGGGTCACTGGTTCAATCCCAGTATCGCGCACGTCGGATCCTCCGGGATCCGCTGCAGGACCGCCACACCAGGCGCGATTAGCTCAGCGGGAGAGCACTACCTTGACACGGTAGGGGTCACTGGTTCAATCCCAGTATCGCGCACAGTAACGGCCGGGGCCGCGATCCGTGAGGGTCGCGGCCCCGGCCGTTTGTCGTCCCGCTGGGTGGCTTCGGGCCCCGGGGAAAGATGCCGGGGAAAGAGAAGAGCCGCGTACGGACGCCCTCACCGACGTCCGTACGCGGCATCTCCGCCTGCCGGGGCGCTCTGCGCACCGCTCTCGCCCGTCCGCGTGTCATCGCGGCCGCGGCCTCCCCGGCGGCACCGTTCCCCGTCCCCAGGGGATCGGTGCCAGTCTTCGGCCGGCCCGTCGGGGCCGGCGTCTCCTTCTTCCTCCTGCTCAGCGGGTGATCAGATCGGCGACGGCCTGGGCCTGGTTCGCCATCTGCTCCCACCCGCCGAAGAGCAGCACCAGGAGCACGGCGCACGGCAGGGCCATGGCCAGCGCCACGGCGGGGTGCCGCGTGGGCTGTTCGGCGGACCGGGGCTGGACGGAGGCCGGCCGACGGCGGCGGGGG
Organism: Kitasatospora sp. NPDC101235; assembly: GCF_044767505.1. Classification (NCBI taxonomy): domain Bacteria; kingdom Bacillati; phylum Actinomycetota; class Actinomycetes; order Kitasatosporales; family Streptomycetaceae; genus Kitasatospora; species Kitasatospora sp. NPDC101235. Next base: position 147,495 of record NZ_JBIWNZ010000007.1, on the reverse strand, counting down.
GTTCCCGTGAGCTGCGGTGGCATTTCCTTGCTCCTGATCCGGTCGAGTTGGCGCGGTGGACGGCTTACCTCGGGGGACGAGCTCCCCGTCCACCGCTGAACACAACGCTATTGGTCAGGGGTTCTCCGGGCGTCATGCCGTCGTACTGTTCCTCGGACGTCCCGGAGGATGACGATCGGACTCCGCGACTACTACCGCAGGGGGACGGAAGTCTCATCCGACCCCCGAGGGAACCCTGAGGGAGAACCCCGAGAAGCCCTTCGGCGACCCTGTGACCTGCAGGTCAGCGCAAGATCGGACAATCGCACGGTGGCTTCAGGTGTTGCGTATCAGCACACCGCAGCGGGCAGTCCGTAAGCTGTGCCAGACAGGAACTGACGACGGCCCAACCGACGGGGCCTCACCCACCGGCTGACGGGGAACGAGACATGGCGATGATGCGGCTGAGGCGTGAGGACCCCCGCATCGTCGGGCCGTACCGCCTGCACCGGCGACTGGGCGCCGGCGGCATGGGCGTGGTGTACCTCGGATCCGACCGCCGCGGGCAGCGTGTGGCCCTCAAGCTGATCCGCGCCGAGCTCGCCGAGGACCAGGAGTTCCGCACCCGCTTCGCCCGCGAGATCGCCGCCGCCTCCCGGATCCGGGGCGGCTGCACCGCGCGCGTCGTCGGCTCGGACATCGAGACCGAGCGGCCCTGGCTGGCCACCGCGTACGTGCCGGGGCCCTCGCTCTACAAGCGGGTCGGCGACGAGGGACCGCTGAACTGGCCCGAGGCGGCCCGGATCGGGGCCGCACTGGCCGACGGACTGGTCAAGGTGCACGAGGCGGGGGTGGTCCACCGGGACCTCAAGCCGTCCAACATCCTGCTCTCGCCCCGGGGCCCGCGGATCATCGACTTCGGCATCGCGTGGTCACGCGGCGCCAGCACGCTCACCCACGTCGGCACCGCGGTCGGCTCCCCCGGCTTCCTCGCGCCCGAACAGGTGCGCGGAGCCGCCGTCACGCCCGCCACCGACGTCTTCGCCTTCGGCGCCACACTCGCGTACGCGCTCACCGGGGACACCCCGTTCGGGTCCGGGGCGTCCTCCGAGGTGATGTTGTACCGGGTCGTCCACGAGGAGCCCGACCTCTCGGCGGTGCCGCCGCAACTGGCACCGCTGATCCGGGCCTGCCTGGCCAAGGAGCCCGCCGAACGGCCCGGGGCCGCCGCGCTGCACGAGCGGCTCAGCGAGCTGGCGGCGCGCGGTGCGGCAGCGGGCTCCGGCGGCGGTACCCGTGGCGCACGGCCCGGACGGGGCGCCCCGGCACCGGCTCCGGCCCGGCAGGAGAGCGGCCGTCCGGGCGTGTCGGCCCCCGGGGGCGCGCCCGAGCCGCCCGCCGCGGCGCGGGCCCGGGCGGCGGCGGTCCGCCCCGGCGCGCAGGCGGCGGGGGCCGCCGGACGGCGCCCGCCGGGGCCCGCCGCTCCCGTCCCCCGGCCCGAGGCGACGCCGGTGACCCGCCCGCTGCGGGCGCGTCCGGACCGTCCGCAGACCCCGCCCCCCGCCCGCCCCGGCCCCCGCGACCGGGCACGGCCCAGGGACCGTCAGCACGCCCCCTCCCCCGGTGGGCGGCCCGGCACCTCCCGACAGCGGCTGCTCCGGCAGCGGCTGGTGGTCTTCGTCACGGTGACCATCGGCGTGGCCCTGGCCATCGCGGCGGCGCAGGGGTGCGAGAACCGGGGCAACCAGAGCGTGCGGCCCCCGACCGGAGTGGTGACGAACGCGGGCTCCGGCGCCAACAGCGGTACGAGCGGCGGCGAGCAGGCGGTGCCGGGGTCGTCATCGGACGTCGCACGGCAGGCCTCGACCGCACCGCTCCCGGCAGCGGCGCGCGGGGCCGCGGACGGCGGGCTGACTCCGCCGCAGGCGCCGGTACCGGCCGTGGACTGGCCCAACCGCAGCTACTCCGACGGGGCCGGCGGGCCTGCCATCGCACTGCAGAACGGGCACTCGGTCGGGGCCGGGCCGCAGGTCGCGCTGAGCGCGGTGCTGCCGGCGCGGTACAACGGCCAGCCGGCCTCGGTGGTCGTCCTGCGGCGGGCGGAGGGCTCGGCGCCGGTCGACCTCGTCCAGCTCTACACCTTCACCGGGGACGCCCCGGTCGCCACCGCCTCCCGCACCTCGGTGGCGGACCCGCAGGCGACGGCCACCTGGCGACTGGACGGCAGCACGGTCGTCCGCGAGGAACGCGCGGCCGCCACCGGCGCCGTCACCTCCACCCGCTACGCCGTCCGTCCCGACGGCACCCTCGACGAATCCTGGCCCGGGGCCACCACCCCGCCCCCCGCCGCCGCCCCGGCCCCACCCACCGCCCCCGCAGGCTGACCGCGGGAAGCCGGACGGGCCGACCTGCGTCGTAGCGCTGTCGGCAGCGGCCAGACGGCAGCGCGGTCGCTGCGGCAACACCTCGTCGACACCGAAGCGGCGCGAGAGGTCGGGCGGGCCGACTCCCGGCACGAGGACCGCGGGAGAGGTTATGGGGTGGGGGTGGTGACGGCGTAGAAGGCCACGGCTGCGGCGGCGCCGACGTTGAGGGAGTCGATGCCGTGGGCCATGGGGATGCGGACGGGGTGGTGGGCGGCGGCGATGGCGCGGGGAGTGAGGCCGTCGCCCTCGGCGCCGAGCATGAGGGCGGCCTTGGGGAGGCCGTGCGGGGCGAGGCTGTGGAGGTCGACGGCGTCGTCGGCGGGGGTGAGGGCGAGCAGGGTGAAGCCGGCCTCGCGGACGGTGTCGAGCGCGGCGGGCCAGGGGTCCAGACGGGCGTACGGGACCGCGAAGACGGCACCCATGGAGACCTTGACGGCGCGGCGGTAGAGCGGGTCGGCGCAGTCGGGCGACAGCAGGACGGCGTCCATGCCGAGGGCGGCGGCGCTGCGGAAGATGGCGCCGAGGTTGGTGTGGTCGACCAGGCCCTCCAGCACCGCGACCCGCCGGGCCCCGGCGAGCACGTGCGCGGCGTCCGGAAGGGGCTTGCGTTCCATCGAGGCGAGGGCTCCGCGGTGTACGTGGTAGCCGGTGACGGCTTCGGCGAGCGCGGGCTCGACCACGTGGACGGGGGCATCGGCCTCGGCGATGACGTCGCCCATGACCTCCAGCCACTTGGGGGTGAGCAGCATCGACCGCATCCGGTAGCCGGCGGCGAGGGCGCGGCGGATGACCTTCTCCCCCTCGGCGATGAAGAGGCCCTCGGCGGGTTCGCGGCGGCGGCGCAGCTCGACGTCGGTGAGGCCGGTGTAGTCGGCGAGTCGGGGGTCGGCCGGGTCGGTGATGGTGCGGGGTTCGGACACCCTGCGATCTTGCCAAGCCCGGGCGGGGAAGGCCAAACGGCCGAGAGAGCGAGGTGGTCCTCGGCTGGCCGTAGTGCAAGCATGGCCATATGGCCCGAAATCCGGGCCGATCCTGGGCTGCGTCGGCCTCTGGCGCCACTGGCTCCGCCGGCTCCTCCGGTGGGCGCCCACACGGTCGGCCGCATCTGCCGCGCGCGAAGCGGCGGTGGCCGGTGTGGCACCGGTCGGTGGCGGGGCAGGTGTTCGCGCTCCAGATCCTCGTCGTGCTGCTGGTGGTGGTGGCGGCAGCGGTGACACTGGTGGTGCAGTCCCACAGCGACGCCGAGCACGAGGCGCGCAACCGTTCGGTGGCGGTGGCGCAGGCCTTCGCCAACTCTCCGGGCATCGTCGCCGCGCTGCGTTCCCCCGCCCCGACGGCCGTCCTGCAGCCCAGCGCGGAGGCCGCACGGGTCAGCTCGGGTGTGGACTTCATCGTCGTGCTGAACGACCAGGGCATCCGCTACACCCACCCGAACCCTGCGCGGATCGGCCAGAAGTTCGTCGGCACCTACGAGCCCGCGCTGCACGGCCACGTGGTGACGGAGCAGCTCACGAGCACGCTCGGCTCGCAGGTGCGGGCGGTGGTCCCGGTGCACGCACCGGACGGCTCGGTGGTCGGGGCGGTCTCGGCGGGGATCACCCTGAGGAACGTCAGCAGCACGAGCGAGCGCCAGCTGCCGGTGGTGCTGGGTGCGGCGGCGACCGCGGTGGGGCTGGCCACGCTCGGGACGGCGCTGATCAGCCGGCGGCTGCGGCGCCAGACGCACGGGCTGGGCCCGGTCGAGATGACCAGGATGTACGAGCACCACGCGGCGGTGCTGCACGCGGTGCGCGAGGGCGTGATGATCGTCGGCGGGGACGGGCGGCTGCTGCTCTGCAACGACGAGGCGCGTCGGCTGCTGGACCTGCCGCCGGACGCCGAGGGCCGCCCGGTGGCCGAACTGGGCCTGGAGCAGGCACCGCTGGAGCTGCTGACCGCCGACCGCCCGGTGACCGACGAGGTGGTGCTGTCCGGGGAGCGGCTGCTGGCGGTGAACATGCGGCTGATCGGCCAGGCGGGCGGCCCGCCCGGCTGCGTCGCCACGCTGCGCGACTCGACCGAGCTGGCGGCGCTGTCCGGCCGGGCCGAGCGCGCGCAGCGGCGGCTGCGGCTGCTGTACGACGCCGGGGTGACGGTGGGCAGCACGCTGGACGTGACGCGGACGGCGGAGGAGCTGGCGCAGGTCGCGGTGCCGCGGTTCGCGGACTTCGTCACGGTGGACCTGGCGGACCAGGTGCTGACCGGCGAGGAACCGCCGCCGGGCTCCTCGCTGGCGCGGATGCGCCGTGCCGCGGTGGCCGGCGTACGGGACGACGCGCCGTTCTACCCGGTCGGCACGGTGCTGGACGTGGTGCCCGCGACGCCGCTGGCCGGGGTGCTGCACAGCGGGGAGCCGGCCATCGAGCCGCACCTGCCGCAGGCCACCCGGTGGCGGGAGCAGGACCCGGAGCAGTCGGCTCAGGTGCTGGCGTACGGGGTGCACTCACTGGTGCGGGTGCCGCTGCGGGCCCGCGGGGCGCTGCTGGGGGTGGCCCGGTTCTGGCGGGCGCAGCGGGCGGAGCCGTTCGAGGCGGAGGACCTGGCGCTGGCCGAGGAGCTGGTGGCGCACGCGGCGGTGTGCATCGACAACGCCCGCCGCTACACCCGGGAGCACACCATGGCGGTGACGCTCCAGCACAGCCTGCTGCCGCGCAGGCTGCCCGAGCAGACCGCGCTGGACGTGGCGCACCGCTACCTGCCGGCCCAGGCCGGGGTGGGCGGGGACTGGTTCGACGTGATCCCGCTGCCGGGCGCGCGGGTGGCGCTGGTGGTCGGGGACGTGGTGGGGCACGGGCTGCACGCGGCGGCGACGATGGGCCGGCTGCGCACGGCGATCCACAACTTCTCGACCCTGGACCTGCCGCCGGACGAACTGCTGGGGCACCTGGACGAGCTGGTGAACCGGATCGACCAGGACGAGGCGGCGGGCGGTGAGCACGCGGAGCTGGCCGGGGCGACCTGCCTGTACGCGATCTACGACCCGGTGTCGCGGCGCTGCGCGCTGGCCACCGCCGGGCACCCGCCGCCGGCCGTGGTGGACCCGCAGGGCCGGGTGGTGTTCCCGGAGCTGCCGACCGGGCCGCCGCTGGGGCTGGCGGTGCTGCCGTTCGAGACCGCCGAGCTGGAGCTGGCCGAGGGCAGCCGGCTGGTGCTGTACACGGACGGGCTGGTGGAGGGCCGTGAGCGGGACATCGACGAGGGGCTGGAACTGCTGCGGGCGGCGCTGTCCGGGCCGCCGCGGACGCCCGAGCAGACCTGTGTGGACGTGCTCGGGGCGATGCTGCCGGAGCACCCGCAGGACGACATCGCGCTGCTGGTGGCGCAGACCAGGGTGCTGGCGCCGGACCGGGTGGCGCAGTGGGAGGTGCCCTCCGACCCGGCCGCGGTGGGCGGGGTCCGGGCGGCGGTGGCGGAGCGTCTGACGGCCTGGGGGCTGGCGGAGGCCGCGTTCGTGACCGAGCTGATCCTGAGCGAGCTGGTGACCAACGCGATCCGGTACGGTTCCGGGCCGATCCGGGTGCGGCTGTTGCGGGACCGTTCGCTGATCTGCGAGGTGTCGGACGGCAGCAGCACCTCGCCGCACCTGCGGTACGCGGCGACCGAGGACGAGGGCGGGCGCGGGCTGTTCCTGGTCGCGCAGTTCGCGGACCGCTGGGGGACGCGCTACACCGCGACCGGGAAGGTCATCTGGACGGAGCAGCCGCTGGAGTAGCCGTGGAGCGGGAAGTCGGACCAGCCGACTTCCCGCTCCACGTGTGCCTACTTCCGGAAGGCCGCGGCCAGCACGTTGACGACGTCGCCGACGACGATGACCGCCGGGGGCTTGACGCCCTCGGCCTCGACCACCGCGGCGACGGTGCCGAGGGTGGCGTCCACCCGGCGCTGGGCGGCGGTGGTGCCCTCCTGGACGATCGCGACCGGGGTGTCCGCCGACCGGCCGTACTCGACCAGCCGGGCGGCGATCGCGCCGATCTTGTCCACGGCCATCAGCAGCACCAGGGTGCCGCTCATCTTCGCGGCGGCCTCCCAGTTGGTGAGGGAGCGCTCGTCGTCCGGGCCGACGTGGCCGGAGATCACGGTGAACTCGTGGGTCATGCCGCGATGGGTCACCGGGACGCCAGCCGCGGCGGGGACGCTGATCGAGCTGGAGATCCCGGGCACCACGGTGACCGGCAGCCCGGCCTCCGCGCAGGCCAGCAGTTCCTCGCCGCCGCGGCCGAAGACGTACGGGTCGCCGCCCTTGAGCCGGACCACGAACTTGCCGGCCTTGGCGTGCTCGACCAGGGTGCGGTTGATCGCCTCCTGGGCCATGAACCGGCCGTACGGGATCTTGGAGGCGTCGATCACCTCCACGTGCTCGGGCAGTTCGGCGAGCAGTTCGCGCGGGGCGAGGCGGTCGGTGACGACCACGTCGGCGTCGGCGAGCAGCCGCCGGCCGCGCACGGTGATCAGGTCCGGGTCGCCGGGGCCGCCGCCGACCAGGGCCACGCCGGCCCCGTGCGAACGGTACTGGCGGGCGGCCAGCGAGCCGTCCCGCAGGCCGTCCACGATGGCGTCGCGCAGGGCGGCGGAGTGGCGCGGGTCGCCGGTGAGGACGGCGACGGTGGCGCCCGCGTCGCGCCCGCTGGCCGGGGTCCAGGCGGTGGCCGCCGCGGCGTCGTCGCTGCGGGAGCAGAACACCCGCTCGCGCTCGGCCTCGGCGCTGACCGCCTCGTTGACGGCCGGGTCGTCGGTGGCGACCAGGGCGTACCAGGTGCCGGCCAGGTCGCCGTCCCGGTACGGGCGGGCGTGCCAGGTGAGCTCGCCGGCGTCGGCCATGGCCTGGACGGCCGGGGTGGTGGTCGGCGATATCAGGTGCAGGTCGGCACCGGACGCGATCAGGGCGGGCAGCCGCCGCTGGGCGACCTGGCCGCCGCCGACCACGACGACGCGGCGGCCGGCCAGCAGCAGGCCGACCGGGTAGGGGGTGCGGCCCTCGGTGCTCGGGTGCGGGGTGGGCGCGGTCATCGGCGGTGCTCCTGATCGGGGGGTGAGGGTGTGGGGACGGTACGACACCGCTCCGCGGTCCGGCGCGCCCTCGGGCCGGTCCGCGGAGCGGTGACGGGGTGCGTCAGGCCTTCTCGGTGACCCCGGCGGAGTCGAAGGTTGCCACATCGTGCATCGCCCGGGCCGCGCTCTGCACCAGCGGCAGGGCCAGCAGGGCACCGGTGCCCTCGCCGAGCCGCAGGTCCAGGTCGATCAGCGGGCGCAGACCGAGCTTCGCCAGTGCGGCCTGGTGGCCGGGCTCGGCGGAGCGGTGGCCGGCGATGCAGGCGGCCAGCACCTCGGGGGCGATGGCCTTGGCGGCCAGCGCGGCCGAACCGGCGATGACGCCGTCCAGGACCACCGGGGTGCGCAGCGAGGCGGCGCCCAGCAGGAAACCGGCCAGGGCGGCGTGCTCCAGGCCGCCGACGGCGGCGAGGACGCCGACCGGGTCGCTCGGGTCGGGCTGGTGCAGGGCCAGCGCGGCGCGGATGACCTCGATCTTGCGGGCGTGGGTCTCGTCGTCGATGCCGGTGCCGCGGCCGGTGACCTCGGCCGGGTCGAGGCCGGTGAACACCGAGATCAGGGCGGCCGAGGCGGTGGTGTTGGCGATCCCCATGTCGCCGGTGACCAGCGCCTTGTTGCCCGCCGCGACCAGGTCGCGGGCGGTCTCGATGCCGACCTCGATGGCCTTGAGGGCCTCCTCCCGGGTCATCGCCGGGCCCTGGGTCATGTCGGCGGTGCCGGGGCAGACCTTGCGCGGCAGCAGGCCGGTGGCGCGGCCCTGCTGGACGGCGTCCGGCAGTTCGGCGGCGACGCCGACGTCGACCACGCAGACCTCGGTGCCGATCTGCTTGGCGAAGGAGTTGATCACCGCTCCCCCGGCCAGGAAGTTGCCGACCATCTGGGCGGTCACCTCCTGCGGCCAGGGGCTGACGCCCTGGGCGTGCACGCCGTGGTCCCCGGCGAAGATCGCCACGCAGGCGGGTTCCGGGATCGGCGGCGGGCACTTGCGGGACAGGCCGCACAGCTGGGCGGAGATGATCTCCAGCATGCCGAGCGAGCCGGCCGGCTTGGTCATCCGCTTCTGCCGGTCCCAGGCCTCGCCGAGCGCCTTGGCGTCCAGCGGGCGGATGCCGCGCAGGGTCTCGGCGAGCAGGCTCTGCGGCTCCTCGCCGGGCAGCGCGCGGTTGCCGTACTGCTCCTCGTGGACGACCCAGGACAGCGGGCGCTTCTTGGCCCAGCCCTGCTGCTCCAGCTCCGGCTCGTCCGGGAACTCGTCGACGAAGCCGACGCACAGGTAGGCGACGACCTCCAGGTGCTCGGGCAGGCCGAGCTCGCGGACCAGCTCCTCGTCGTCGAAGAAGCTCACCCAGCCGACGCCCAGGCCCTCGGCGCGGGCGGCCAGCCAGAGGTTCTCGACGGCCAGGGCGGCCGAGTACGGGGCCATCTGCGGCTGGGTGTGCCGGCCCAGGGTGTGCCGGCCGCCGCGGGTGCGGTCGGCGGTCACCACGATGTTGACCGGGGTGTCGAGGATGGCCTCGATCTTGATTTCCTTGAACTGCTTGGCCCGGCCCTTGGGCAGCGAGTCCGCGTACGCCTCGCGCTGGCGCTCGGCCAGGGCGTGCATCCGCCTGCGGGTCTTGGCCGAGCGGATCACCACGAAGTCCCAGGGCTGCGAGTAGCCGACGCTGGGCGCGGTGTGGGCGGCCTCCAGGACGCGGATCAGCACCTCGTGCGGGATCGGGTCCGGACGGAAGCCGTTGCGCACGTCGCGGCGCTCGCGGATCACCTGGTGGACGGCCTCGCGGCCGGCCTCGTCGTAGCCGGGAGCGGCCGGGCCGCGCGGCTCGGCAGGCTCCTCGGGCTGCTGCTCCGGCTGCTCCTGCGCCTCCTCGGCGACGGGCTGCATGTCGGCGGGCTGCTCCTCGGGGGCCTCGGTGGCCTCCGGGTTCCCGGCGGCGGGCTGCTCCGCCTGCGGCTGCTCGGCGACGGCCTCGGCGGCCGGAGCCTCGGCGGCGGGCTCCTGGACGGGCTCGGCCTCGGCAGCGGGCTCCGCGACGACGGCCGCGGGCTCGGCCTGCGCCTGCTCGGCGGCCGGCTCCACGGGGGCCTCGGCCTCCGGCGCGGCGGCGGGTTGCCCGGCGACGCCCTCGGCGGGTGCGCCCTCCTCCGCGACCGGCTCGGCTGCCGCGGCGGCGGGCTCCTCGACGGTTCCGGCGGGCTGCGCCGCCTCCGCCTCGGGAGCGGCCTGCTGCTCGGGATCGGCCTCGGCCGGGGCCTCGGCGACCGGCTCGGCAGCGGCGGTGGCGGCCTCGGCCGTCGGTTCCGCAGCCGGCTCGGCAGGCGCCTCGGCCGGGACCTCGGCCTGCTGCTGCGGCTGCTCGGCCTCGGCGGCGGGCTCGGTGACGGCCTGGCCAGAGGGCATCTCGCCGGTGCCCGCGGCGGTCTCGGCGACCGGCTCGGCAACCGACTCGGCAACGGCCTCCGGCGCGGCCTCGGCCGGGTGGGCCTGCTCGGCGACCTCGACGACCTCGGCAACCGGGGCGGCCTCGACGGCCTGCGGCGCGTCGGCGGCCGCTATGGGCGCGGGCTGCTGCGGGGCCGCCTCCTCGGCGACCGGAGCCTGCTCGGGGGCCCCGACCTTGGGCAGGCCGTGCGGGGTGGGCGCGGCGAGGAAGGCGGAGATCCGGCGCGGCGGACCGGCCGGGGCCGCTGCCTCGGGCTGCTCGACGGGCACGGCGGTGCCGCCGGCGGCAGCACCCTCGGCAGCGACGGTCGCGGCGTCGGCGGGCGCGACACCAGCGGCCTCGGCAACGACCGTCCCGGCGACGGCGGGCTCGGCCACCGGCTGGGCGGTCCCGGCCGGGACCGGCTCGGCCACGACGGCCTGCGGCGCGACCGCGACGGCCTCTGCGGCGGCCTGGGGGGCCGTCACGTCCTGAGCGGGCTGGACCGCGGCGGCCTGGACGGCCTCCGGAATCTCGACGACCTCGATCACCTCGATCGCCCCGACCGTCTCGACGGACAGCACGGCCTCGACCGGCTGCGCGACGAGCGGCACCTGCTGAGCCTGGTGGAAGTCCTGCGCCTGCGGCAGCTGCTGCCCGTCCACGACCGGCACCTCCGGGGCTGCCGGAGCGCCCGGCGCCACGGGGACGGCCTGCGGCGCGGCGGCCGGAGCCGGGGCGGCGGCCTCGGCCATCGGCGGGCGGCCGACCACCGGGATGCCGTGCGCGGGCGTGCCGCCCTGCGAGGGGCCGCGGTCGGCCAGCGAGCGGACCGGCACCTGGCCGGTCATCAGGGAGGGGTCCGGGATCGGCGGACCGGCGTGCAGCGGCCGGCGCGGCTGCTGAGCCTGCGTCATCGGCTGCTGCGGCTGCATCTGGACGGGCTGCTGCTGGACGGCGTGCTCGGCACCGAGCATCGGCGGGTCCACCGGCGGCCAGGAGGGTTCGACCGGCGTGCCGTCCTGCTGCGGCGCGAGCGGCACCTGCTCGGCCGGGACGGCCGCCGCCGGCTCGCCCCAGGAGCCCTGCGGGCCGGGCATCAGCAGCACGTCGTCATCGTCGTCCAGGCCGTCCGGCGAGTCGGGCTGGTCGAGGAAGTGGAAGGCCGGACGCGGGGCGCCCTGGTCGACGGCCCAGCCCTCGCCGGGGTGGCCGGGCTGGGGCACACCGGGAACGCCGTAGCCGTGCTGGCCCTGCGGCGGGACGACGCCCGCACCCGGGGGCATCGCACCGGGGACCCCGCTGATCGGGGCCGCCGGGTTGGGGATCACACCGCCGTCCGTCGCGACGCCCTGGAGGGGTGCAACGCCCGCGACGCCCTCCGGTCCGCCGAGCGGGTCCGGCCCGGCGTGCAGGTGCTCGGGCAGTCCCTCGCCCGGGACGTGGCCGCCATCGGTCATTGTCAAAGCTCCTTCCAGGCCGCTGCCGCGCCCTCGGCGACACGATCAGCGATCGCAGCGCCCATCCGCACGGGCCGAACCAGCACCGGCCCGCCCCTAACCACACGCGGCCGCCGCGCCGTGGCGCTGCGGCCCAAGTCCATCCGGCGCACTGCGGCACCCCGGCCCGGCGCACCGCCCGTACCGGGCGGCACATCGTCTGAAACAACGACAGGCCGGAGCAACCGGCACGACCGCACCGGACCCTACGGCATTCTCCAGGTCCGACACACGGCCCGTCGAATTGCCCACACTCCGAGCGGAATCGGATTGCACCACGTCAAAAAGGTGACAAACCGACCGAATCGGGTGGGTCGCCGACCGATGCAGCCGACCAGGACGTCACACTACCGGCCCGGCGCGGTCACCTCTCGAATCGGTGTCCGGATGCGACCTGGATCACCGTCGACGCCACCGGACGGCCCCGGTGCACGCCCACGGCCTTCACACGATCTGCTCACCCCAGAGCACCAGCGCGCCGGTTCCGCCCGCCCCCAGCGTCAGCCCGTCACCCTCCCCCACCGGCCGCAACGGGGTCGCCTGGAGCAGCGCGCCGTCCGCCCGGTAGCCGGCCCCGGCGATCGCCCGGCGGACCTCCTGCGCCTCGGCGAGGGTCCGGGGCAGCGCGACGAAGCGCTCCGGCCGGCGGGCCAGCACCGCGCGCACCACGTCGAGGCCGCCGGACTCCACCACCGCCGCGTCCGGCTCCGGCAGGCCGCCCAGCACCTCGGGGCCGCTCCCGTACACCGCCTCCACCTCGACGCCGTAGCGGCGGGCGTTGACGGTCAGCCGGGCGCAGGCCGAACGGGAGCCCTCGACCGCGACCACGGCGGCACCGAACCGGGCCGCCTCCACCGCGAGGGCTCCGCTGCCGGCGCCGACCGACCAGACCAGGTCCCCGGGGCGTGCACCCAGACGGGCCAGTACCAGGGCGCGCACATGGGCGGGCAGTGCTTCCGGCGCGCCCGATTCGCCCTCCGTGCGCCCGGCGCCCGCGTAGGCGTCGCCCGGGAGCGCCCAGCCGCGTTCCGCGCCGGGGTAGCCGACCGGGCGCCCGGCGAGCCAGCCGGCCGCCTCGTCCACCGCCCCGGCCTGGGCGCCGCCGCCGATCACCAGCACCACGTTGGGGTCGCGCCACACGTGGTCGGCGATCCGGTCGGAGGTGAGGACGGTGACGTCCTCGTCGGGGGTGCCGAGGGCCTCGCAGACCACGAAGGTCCGGTGCACCCCGCGCAGCATCAGGGCGAGTTCGGCGGGCCCGGCGCCCGGCGCGGTGAGCACCGCGACCTTGGGGTGGGCCCGGCAGATGTTGGCCGCGCGGCGCAGCCGTCCGCCGTGTGCGCTGACCACCTGGGCGTCCTCCCAGGGCATGCCGGCCCGGGCGAAGGCGGCGGCCACCGAGGAAACGGCGGGCAGCACCTCCAGTTCGAGGCCGTACTCGGGGCGGCGCAGGGTGCGCACCACCCCGAAGAAGCCCGGGTCGCCCTCGGCGACCACGACGGCGGCGCCGCGGTGCTCGGCGATCCTGCGGGCTGCCTGCTGGATGTTGCCGAGGGTGATCCGCTCGGCGGACTCCGGCACCGGGAGGGCGGTCAGTTGGTAGGGGGCGCCGGCCACCAGGGTCGCCGCGGCCAGGGCCGCGCCGGCGGCCTCGGTCAGCGGGGTGCCGTCCCACCCGATGACCGTGATCCGGTCAGCCATCTGCGGCCGTTCTCCCTCGACTCGGTGCACCACTCGATCCGCCGTCGTGCGGCGCCGGTGCAGAGGCTACCGGGTGTGATCCCCCGGAAGCCGACATCTCGCACACATGTCCGCGCCGGGTGAACAGCGGACGGGTGGGGCCGGCGGCGCTCAGTCGCGCAGCACGTACCGGTGGTCGCCGTGCCAGCCGTCGCGGTGCACCTCGGGCGACTCCAGGTCCTCCGGGAGCAGGCTCCACAGGATGAGGTCGCTGCGGCTCTCTCCCCCGGCCTGGTGGCTGGGAGGTGCCCCCACGACCACCTCGCCGGACTCCCCGCGGACTATCCAGGCGCTGCGCAGCACGCCCTCGCTGATGCCGCCGATCTTCTGGGCGACCTGCTGGGCGGCGGTGTTCCCGGCGGCGGTACGCAGTTCCAGGCGCAGGAAGCCGCGGTCCTCGAACAGCCACTGGGCGACGCCGAGGACGGCCTCCGGGGCGTAGCCCTCGCCGCGCGCCCAGGCGGCGGTGACGTAGGAGATCTCGGTGCTGCGCAGGCGCCAGTCGGTGTTGCGCAGTTCGACCAGGCCGACCAGGCGCTGGGTCAGGTGCTCGGTGACGGCGAAGACGATGCCGCGGCCGGCGGTCCGGTGGGCGGGGGCGAGGGTGCGGGCGAGCTCGGCCGCGTACTCCTCGGTGAAGGGGTGCGGCAGGTCCGTCCAGGCGAGCACGAGGTCGTCGGCCATCATCGTGGCCAGGCCGGGGGCGTCGTCCTCCGCCAGGGGCCGCAGCAGCAGCCGTTCGGTGCTGATGGCGGTCTCGGGGAAGCTCGCTGCCATGCCGTCTCTCCTCGCCGGGTCGTGAACACAACACCGTACGCCTCCGGTGCGCCCCCGGTGTCACGCGGTGCGCCGCCCGCACGACGGTACGTCAGAACGCGGTCGGCCGGAGCGTCCCTGCTGCATACTGCCCGACCGGGCCCCCGCCGAGGTGCGGCGGGGGCCCGGTCAGGGTCGGGACGCGGTGCGGGGAACGGCTCAGGAGGCCGGGATGACCGAGCCCTGGAAGGTGTCCTCGATGTACTTCTTGACCTCGTCGGAGTGCAGCAGCTCTTCCAGCTTCTTCACCCGCGGGTCGTTCTCCTTGCCCTTCTTGACGACCAGGATGTTGGCGTACGGGTTGCCCTCGGCCTTCTCCAGCACCAGGGCGTCGGTGGTCGGCTTCAGGCCGGCCTGGATCGCGAAGTTGCTGTTGATGACGGCGGCGTCCAGGTCGGAGTAGGAGCGGGGCAGCTGGGCCGCCTCCAGCTCCTTCCACTTGAGGTTCTTCGGGTTGCCCGTGACGTCGGCCGGGGTGGCGGCGGTGCCGGCGCCGTCCTTGAGAGTGATGAGCTTGTTGTCGGCGAGCAGCTTGAGCGCGCGGCCCTCGTTGGTGGCGTCGTTGGGCAGGCCGACGGTGGCGCCGTCCGGCAGGTCGGCGAGCGACTTGACCTTCTTGGAGTAGGCGCCCAGCGGCTCCAGGTGGACGTTCTCGACCGAGACGAGGTCGGTGCCGTTCTTCTTGTTGAAGTCCTCCAGGTACGGCAGGTGCTGGAAGTAGTTGGCGTCGGCCGAACCGTCCTGCACCGCCGTGTTGGGGGTCACGTAGTCGGTGACCTCCTTGATGTCGAGCTTGAGGCCCGCCTTCTCCGCGAGGTTGTCCTTGACGAACTTCAGGATCTGCCCGTGCGGGGTGGGGGTCGCCGCGACCTTGAGCGGCGCGTTCGGGTCCGAGGAGGAGGACCCGGAGCTACCGCAGGCGGCGAGCGAGAGGGCGACGCCGGCGGTGGCGAGGATGCTGGTGAACTTCAGAGCGTTGCGCACGAAAAGTGCCTTTCTGCCTGGAACGGGGAGCCGCGTCCGGGGTCGGACGAGGGAGGTCTAGGGGGCGACGAGGTCCTCGTCGGCCGAGGTGGCCGGGCGGTCGCGCAGCAGTCGGGTGCGTCCGCCGGCGTGGCCGCGGTTGGCCAGCCGGCGCACGGCGTAGTCGCCGGCCAGCTGGATCACGGTGACGATGACCGCGATCTCCGCCACGATGATCCACATGAAGGAGGTCTCGAACCGCAGGTAGCCGTACCGGTAGGCGAGGTCGCCGAGGCCGCCGCCGCCGACGGTGCCGGCCATCGCGGAGTAGCCGATC
The DNA here is from genome assembly GCF_044767505.1 of Kitasatospora sp. NPDC101235. Taxonomy (NCBI): domain Bacteria; kingdom Bacillati; phylum Actinomycetota; class Actinomycetes; order Kitasatosporales; family Streptomycetaceae; genus Kitasatospora; species Kitasatospora sp. NPDC101235. The sequence goes on along the minus strand of NZ_JBIWNZ010000007.1, from coordinate 132,224 downwards.
AGTGCGATGACCGTGGTGGTGACGGAGGCCACGATGCCGGGGAGGGCCTCGGGGACGAGCACCTTGCGGACCAGCGTCCAGGTGCCGCCGCCCATCGCGTGGACGGCCTCGACCAGGCCGCGGTCGACCTCACGGATGGAGGTCTCGACCAGCCGTGCGAAGAACGGGATCGCGCCGACGGTCAGCGGCACGGTGGCCGCCTGCCAGCCGAGGGAGTTGCCGGTCAGCCACCGGGTGAAGGAGATCAGCGCGATCATCAGGATGATGAACGGCATCGAGCGCGTGAGGTTCACGATCGCGCCGAGCACCTTGTTCACCGGCTGGTTCTGGAGCACCCCGCCCTTGGATGTGAGCACCAGCAGCACGCCGAGGGGCAGCCCGAGGAGGACGGTGCACAGGGTCGACACCCCGACCATCTGGAAGGTCTCCTGGGTGGCGGGCCCCATCAGCTCCTGCATCTGGTCCCAGGTCATGCCACCGCTCCGTTCGCCGTACCTATCACGTCCACCTGCAGGCCCTGCTCGCGCAGGTAGCCGATCGGCACCACGTTGTCCTGGTGGTTGCCGGACAGCTCGACCCGCATCCGGCCGACCATCCGGCCGGCGATGGTCTCCACCGCGGCACCGAGGATGTTGATGTCGATCTGGTAGGTGCGGGCGAGCTGGGAGACGAACGGCTGGGCCGAGCTGTCGCCCTGGAAGGTGATCTCCAGCACCGTGGAGCCGGGGTGGCCGGTGCCGAACTCGCTGAGCGGGAACAGCTCGCGGGCCAGCTCCGAGCCGGGCTTGGCCAGCAGGTCGGTGAGTTCGCCGGACTCGACCACCCGGCCGCCGCGCATCAGGGCGGCGGAGTCGCAGACGGACTTGATGACGTCCATCTCGTGGGTGATCAGCAGGACGGTGAGGCCCAGCTGCTGGTTGAGGTCGCGCAGCAGCTTGAGGATCGAGCGGGTGGTCTCCGGGTCGAGCGCCGAGGTGGCCTCGTCGGAGAGCAGCACCTTGGGGTCGCCGGCCAGCGCCCGGGCGATGCCGACGCGCTGCTTCTGCCCGCCGGAGAGCTGGTTGGGGTAGCTGCGGGCCTTGTCGCCGAGGCCGACCAGGTCGAGCAGCTCGGCGGCCTTGCGGCGGCGCTCGGTGCGGTCCAGCCCGATGATCTCCAGCGGGAGCTCGACGTTCTGCTGCACCGTCCGCGAGGAGAGCAGGTTGAAGTGCTGGAAGACCATGCCGATCCGGCGGCGGGCCTCGCGCAGCTCGCGGCCGGCCCGGTTCTCTCCGCCGGACAGCGCGGTGAGCTCGACCCCGTCCACGGTGATCGTGCCGGAGGTCGGGCGCTCCAGCATGTTCACGCAGCGGATGAGGGTGGACTTGCCGGCACCGCTGGTGCCGACGACTCCGTAGACCTCGCCCGGGCGGACGTGCAGGTCGACGCCGGCGAGGGCGGTCACCTCGCGGCCTCGGGAACGGTAGACCTTGGTCAGGTCCGTGGTGGTGATCACAGCGGCTTTCCGTGGGTCGGGGGCGGGCGGCGTGGGGCGACCATCCGACCGGTTCTGCGGTCGGCGGCGTCGTCACGGCGCTGCGCCGGGAGGGTCCGGACGTGCCATCCCCTGCTCGTGGCCGTGGACGGCCGGGCGCACGACGGCGTGGCCCTGACGAGTCACCCGGGCCCGCAGGTGGGCGGGCACGGCGGAGGGAGGGGTCCGGTAAGAGAGGCGCGCTCACACGGGCGGGAGCGGCGCCGGAGTCTCGCTTCGGGGCGCGAGGGGAAGGCACCTCAGCGGGGTGCCGGGGGCGGTGGCCCTCAGCAGTGACACATTCGACGACACATGGCACGCTCACCTGCCGGCAGGGTGCCGGTGGGGGTCCAGTTCGTCGTCGCAGTCATGTGAGCCAGTAAAACAGATGGGGCGTTTTCCGCCCAATTATTTCTCGGAGCTGTCCGCAATACGGACATGCGGCGCTGCTACCAGCGCGGATACGGCTCGGCGCCGCCACCGGTGGTCCGGATGGTGACGGCGCCGGGAACCGTGCGGGGGGCGGACTCAGGCCGTCGCGGCGAGCGGCGACGCGGCGGGCTTCTCCAGGTGGACGAAGCTCAGCCGGCTGTTGACCTGCTCGACCCGGGTCTGACGGTACCCCTGGCGGGCGTACAGCCGCAGGTTGCCGAGGCTGCGGTGGCCGGTGAACAGCCGGTACGCGCTCACCGGGCCGTCCTGGGCCATGCGGCGCTCCAGTGCGTCCAGCAGCCGGCCACCGAGGCCGTGGCGCTGCATCCGCGGATGGACGACCAGACGCCCTATCCGGCCGACGCCGTCGACGCCGACGTGACCGCGGACGGCGCCGACCACCTCGTCGCCCAGCCGGGCGACCAGGACGTGCTGCTCGGACAGTTCGGCGCGCAGGCTCTCCAGGCTCTGCGTCAGGGGCTCGATCGCCCAGTCGCCGTACAGCTCGGCCTCGGGCTGGTAGCCGAGGTACTGGAGCTTGAGGATCTGCTCCGCGTCCTCGGCCTCCGCAGCCGAGATGATCACGCTCATGCCCATGTGGAGGGGCCTCCCCAGTCGTCGTGCCCGGCGCGCAGAGGGTGGCGCGCTCACGCTCAGTATCCGAGTGATCGCGCCACCGTCAAGAGCTGCGTTCGCCAGCGCTCTACCCGGGTGTCAGGTTCCCTCAACCTTCGCGGGGGCGGACGTGAGGAGGGTCACCTCCTGAGCCGCACGGGCTCCGTCCGGTCGTACGGGCTCCGTCCGGTCGTACGGGCTCCGCTCAGGGGTACCGCTCCGAGTGGAGCAGCATCCGCAGGCAGGCCAGGCAGCGGGAACGGGTGGGGCCGATCGAGCCGCGGGGCATGCCGAGCCGCTCGGAGAGCTCGCGGTAGGTGGGCGGCGGGTCCTCGGCCAGCGCGGCGACCAGCTGCGGGCAGCGGCCGGGCAGGGCGGCGACGGTCTCGCGGACCACGCGGCGGCGACGGTCGGCGAGGTAGACGTCCTCGGCGGAGGGAACGGGCGGGAGGGCGGTGCACACACCGTGCATGACGGCCCGGGGCGGGGCCGGTTACGCCCGGGCCGGGGCGCGGACGCCGGAGGGGCGCGCCGGTCGGACCGCCGCGCCCCTCCCGCGCCCTGCGAGAGATCAGCCCCCCATGCCGTCAGGGATCAGATCCGGGTCCACTCCCGCTGCCGCGCCAGGTCCGCCTTCACCTCGGCGAGCTGGACCGCGACCGCCGAGGGGGCGGTTCCGCCGCGCCCGTTGCGGGCGGCGATGGCTCCGTGGACGCTGAGCACCGAGCGCACCTCGGGCGTCAGGTGCCCGGAGATCGCGGCGAACTGCTCGTCCGTCAGGTCGGACAGCTCGATGCCCTCGGCCTCGCAGACCTTGACGCAGGCGCCGGCCACCTCGTGGGCGACCCGGAACGGCACGCCCTGCTTGACCAGCCACTCGGCGATGTCGGTGGCGAGCGAGAAGCCGGCCGGGGCCAGTTCCTCCAGCCGCTCCCGGTGCACGGTGAGGGTGGCCATCATCCCGGTGAACGCCGGCAGCAGCACCTCCAGCGTGTCGCAGGAGTCGAAGACCGGCTCCTTGTCCTCCTGGAGGTCCCGGTTGTAGGCGAGCGGCAGCGCCTTGAGGGTGGCCAGCAGGCCGGTCAGGTTGCCGATCAGCCGGCCGGACTTGCCGCGGGCGAGCTCGGCGATGTCCGGGTTCTTCTTCTGCGGCATGATCGAGGAACCGGTGGAGAAGGCGTCGTGCAGCGTGATGAAGCCGAACTCCTTGGTGTTCCAGATGATCACCTCCTCCGCGATCCGGGAGAGGTTGATGCCGATCATCGCGGTCACGAAGGCGAACTCGGCGACGAAGTCGCGCGAGGCGGTGCCGTCGATGGAGTTGCCGACCGAGCCGCCCTCGAAGCCGAGGTCGGCGGCGACGGCCTGCGGGTCGAGGCCGAGCGAGGAGCCGGCCAGCGCTCCGGAGCCGTACGGCGACACGGCGGTGCGCGCGTCCCACTGGCGCAGCCGCTCGGCGTCCCGGCCGAGCGCCTGCACGTGCGCGAGGACGTGATGGGCGAAGAGCACCGGCTGGGCGTGCTGGAGGTGGGTGCGGCCCGGCATCGCGGTGTCCGGGTGCGCCTCGGCGAGCCCGACCAGGGCCTGCTGGAGGTCGAGCAGCAGGCCGCCGATGGTCTTCGCGTGGTCCCGCAGGTACATCCGGAACAGGGTGGCGATCTGGTCGTTGCGCGAGCGCCCGGCCCGCAGCTTGCCGCCGAGGTCGGGGCCGAGGCGCTCGAGCAGGCCGCGCTCCAGGGCGGTGTGCACGTCCTCGTCGGCGACGGTGCCGGTGAAGGTGCCCGCCTCGACGTCGGCCAGCAGCCGGTCCAGGCCGGCCAGCATGCCCGCCAGCTCCTCGTCGGAGAGCAGGCCGGCCTTGTGCAGGACCCGGGCGTGGGCCTTGGAGCCGGCGATGTCGTACGGCGCGAGTCGCCAGTCGAAGTGGACCGAGGCCGAGAGCCTGGCCAGCGCCTCGGACGGGCCGTCGGCGAAGCGCGCGCCCCAGAGGCGGACGTCGGAGGACTGCTCGGCGGTCATCGCGGTGGCTCCTTCATGCATGTGCAGCGGATGGCATAAGTATGCACGACAGTGTATGAAACACACAACCCCGGCCGGACGGTCTCCGTCGGCCGGGGTTCCTCGGGGCGGGGCGGTACTGCGCTCCCCGGGTCGAGGCGCTACTGCGCCTTGGCCTGGGCCAGCTGCATGAGGTGGTCGGCGAGCGCCTGGCCGCCGGCCGGGTCCCGGCTGATCAGCAGGACGGTGTCGTCGCCGGCGATGGTGCCGATGATCTCGAACACCTCGGCCTGGTCGATCGCCGAGGCCAGGAACTGGGCGGCGCCCGGCGGGGTCCGCAGCACCACCAGGTTGCCGGAGGCCGTCGCGGAGACCATGAGCTCGCCGGCCAGCCGGGCCATCCTGCCCTCGCTGGCCGACTCCCCCATCGGCGCGCGCGGCGTCCGGTCGCCACCCTCGGCCGGGACGGCGTAGATCAGCGCGCCGTCCCGGTTGCGGATCTTGACCGCGCCCAGCTCGTCCAGGTCCCGGGAGAGGGTGGCCTGGGTGACCACGAGTCCGTCGTCGGCGAGCAGCTTGGCGAGCTGGCTCTGCGAACGCACGGGCTGGCGGGTGAGCAGGTCCACGATCCGCCGGTGGCGCGCGGTGCGGGTCTGCGGGACCTGCGGCGTCGGGCCGGCGGCGGACGGGCCGGAGTGGGAAGCGGTCATGTGTTTATTCTCCCGGACGACGGTCAACTCGCATCGGCCGGGGCGCTCTCGCGCACCGTCCGGAGGATGCCCGGCAACGCGGCCAGGAACGCGTCCGCCTCCTGCTCGGTCAGCACCAGCGGCGGGGCCAGCCGGACGGCGTCCGGGACGGCCGCGTTGACCAGGTAGCCCGCCTCCTGCGCGGCGGCCTGGACCTTGGCCGAGACCGGCTCGGTGAGCACGATGCCGAGCAGCAGGCCCGCCCCGCGCACGTGCGAGACCAGCGGGTCGCCGAGGGCCTCGACGCCGTGCCGCAGCCGCTCGCCGAGCTTGCGGACGTGCTCCAGCAGGCCCTCGGACGCGATGGTGTCCAGCACCGCGAGCCCGGCCGCGGCGGCCACCGGGTTGCCGCCGAAGGTGGTGCCGTGCTGGCCGGGGGTGAGCAGCTCCGCGGCCGGCCCGAAGGCGAGCACCGCGCCCATCGGCAGGCCGCCGCCGAGCGCCTTGGCCAGGGTGACCACGTCCGGCTCCACACCCTCGTACGCCTGGTGGGCGTACCAGTGGCCGGTGCGGCCGACGCCGGTCTGGATCTCGTCCAGGACCAGCAGGGTGCCGGTGGCCCGGCTGATCTCGCGGGCCGCCGTCAGGTAGCCCTCGGGCAGCGGGACGGCGCCGTTCTCGCCCTGGACGGGCTCCAGGAACACCGCGGCGGTCTCGGTGGTGACGGCCGCGCGCAGCGCCTCGACGTCGCCGAACGGGACGTGGGTGACGTCGCCGGGCAGCGGGCGGAACGGGTCCTGCTTGGCGGGCTGGCCAGTGAGCGCGAGGGCTCCCATGGTGCGGCCGTGGAACGCGCCCTGGAGGGCGACCAGGTGGGTACGGCCGGTCCGCCGGCTGATCTTGAAGGCGGCCTCGTTGGCCTCGGCGCCGGAGTTGCAGAAGAACACCCGGCCGCCCGGCCGCCCGTCCAGCTCCAGCAGCCGCTCGGCGAGGGCGATGGTGGGCTCGGCCATGAAGAGGTTGGAGACGTGGCCGAGGGTGGCGATCTGCCTGCTCACGGCCTCGACGACGGCCGGGTGGGCGGTGCCCAGGGCGTTGACGGCGATGCCGCCGAGCAGGTCGGTGTACTCCTTGCCGTCGGCGTCCCAGAGCTTGCTGCCCTCGCCGCGCACCAGCGGGATGCGGGGGGTGCCGTAGTTGTCGGTGAAGGAGTGCTGCCACCGCTCGGTGAGCTGCTCGTTGTGCGTCGCGCCAGTCATGCCAGTCCCCCGGTCACGGTCGGTTCGTCGTCCGGCACGACCATCGTGCCGATGCCCTCGTCGGTGAAGATCTCCAGCAGCAGGCTGTGCTGGACCCGGCCGTCCAGCACGCGGGCGGTACCCACGCCGGAACGGACGGCGCGCAGGCAGCCCTCCATCTTGGGGAGCATGCCGCTGGCCAGGCCGGGCAGCAGCAGGTCCAGCTCGCTCGCGGTGAGCTGGCTGATCACGTCGTCGGAGTTCGGCCAGTCCTTGTAGAGGCCCTCGACGTCGGTGAGGACGACGAGCATCTCGGCGCCCAGCGCGACCGCGAGGGCGGAGGCGGCCGTGTCGGCGTTGATGTTGTAGACGTGGCCGTCGGCGCCGCGGGCGATCGAGGAGATGACCGGGATGCGGCCGTCGGCGATCAGCGCCTTCACCGCGCCGGCCTCGATGTTGACGATGTCGCCGACCAGGCCGATGTCGACCTGCTCGCCGTCCACCACCGCGTAGCGCTTGACCGCCGTCATGGTGTGGGCGTCCTCGCCGGTCATGCCGACCGCGAACGGGCCGTGCTCGTTGAGCAGGCCGACCAGCTCGCGCTGCACCTGGCCGGCCAGCACCATCCGGACCACGTCCATGGTTTCCGGGGTGGTGACCCGCAGGCCGTTGGTGAAGTTCGACTCCAGGCCCAGCCGGTCGAGTTGGGCACTGATCTGGGGGCCGCCGCCGTGCACCACGACGGGGTGCAGACCGGCGTAGCGGAGGAAGACCACGTCCTGGGCGAAGGCCGCCTTGAGGCTTTCGTCCACCATCGCGTTGCCGCCGAACTTGATCACGATGGTCTTGCCGTGGAAGCGCTCCAGCCACGGCAGCGCCTCGATCAGCGTCATGGCCTTGGGCAACGCGGTGTTGTTGCGGGCCTGTTCGCCCTTGGGTGCGATCTGCACGGGATTCCCTCGTCGGAACGGATGTCGCGGGTCAGGGTGTCGCGGCTCGGGGTCTGGCGGCTCGGGGTGTCGCTGATCAGGGTGTCGCGGCTCGGGTGGGCGTGGACGAAGTGGCGCGGATCAGGTCGAGTAGGCGCTGTTCTCGTGCACGTAGTCGGCCGTCAGGTCGTTGGTCCACAGCGAGGCGCTCGCCGTACCGGCGTTGAGGTTCGCGGTGATGACGACCTCGCGGCCCTTCATGTCCACCAGGTCGCGGTCCTCGCCCACGCCGCCGGCCCTGCAGACCCAGACGCCGTTGATGGCGACGTCCAGCTCGTTCGGGTCGAAGGCCGCGGAGGTGGTGCCGATCGCGGCCAGCACCCGGCCCCAGTTGGGGTCCTCGCCGTGGATGGCGCACTTGAGCAGGTTGTTGCGGCTGATCGTCCGGGCGACCTCGACCGCCTCGTCCTCGGTGGCGGCACCGGTGACATCGATCCGGATCTCCTTGCTCGCGCCCTCCGCGTCGCCGATCAGCTGGCGGGCCAGGTCGGCGCTGACCGTACGGACGGCCTCGGCGAACTCGGCCTGCTCCGGGGCGATGCCGGAGGCGGCGGAGGCGAGCAGCAGCACGGTGTCGTTGGTCGACATGCAGCCGTCGGAGTCGATCCGGTCGAAGGTGGTGCGGGTGGCGCCGCGCAGCGCGGCGTCCAGGGCGGCACTGTCCAGGTCGGCGTCGGTGGTGAGGACGACCAGCATGGTGGCGAGGCTCGGGGCGAGCATCCCCGCGCCCTTGGCCATGCCGCCGACCGTCCAGCCGGCCGGACTGGTGTACTGGGCGGTCTTGTGCACGGTGTCGGTGGTCTTGATGGCGATCGCGGCGGCCTCGCCGCCGGCCTCGGCGAGCTCGCCCGCGGCCAGCGCGACCCCGGGCAGCAGGAGGTCCATCGGCAGCCGCACGCCGATCAGGCCGGTGGAGGCGACGGCGACCTCGCCCGCGTTGAGCCCCAGCTCCGCGGCCACCTTCTCCGCGGTGGCGTGGGTGTCCTGGAAGCCGAGCGGGCCGGTGCAGGCGTTGGCGCCACCGGAGTTGAGGACGACGGCGGAGACCTGGCCGCCCTTGAGCACCTGCTCGGACCAGAGCACCGGTGCGGCCTTGACCCGGTTGGCGGTGAAGACACCGGCCGCGGCGAGCGAGGGGCCGTCGTTGACCACCAGGGCGAGGTCGGGGGTGCCGGAGGCCTTGATGCCGGCGGTCACTCCGGCGGCCCGGAAGCCCTTGGCGGCGGTCACGCCGACGTTCGTGCTCTTGCTCACGGTGCGACTCCGTTCACGGGGAGGCCGAGCTCCTCGGGCAGCCCCAGGGCGATGTTCATGCTCTGCACCGCGCCGCCGGCGGTGCCCTTGACGAGGTTGTCGATCGCGCTGATCGCGATGATCCGCCCGGCGGCGGCGTCCAGGGCGACCTGGACCAGGGCGGTGTTGGCACCGTAGACGCTGCTGGTCTGCGGCCACTGCCCCTCGGGCAGCAGGTGGACGAAGGGCTCGTCCGCGAACGCCTCGGTGTAGGCGGCGCGCAGGCTCTGCGCGGTCACCCCGGGCCTGGCCTTGGCCGAGCAGGTGGCGAGGATGCCGCGCGGCATCGGGACGAGGGTGGGGGTGAAGGAGACGATGACCGGCTCGCCCGCGAGCGGGGTGAGGTTCTGCGCCATCTCCGGGGTGTGCCGGTGGACGCCGCCGACGCCGTACGGGCTGACGCTGCCCATCACCTCGCTGCCCAGCAGGTGCGGCTTGGCGGCCTTGCCGGCGCCGGAGGTGCCCGAGGCGGCGACCACCACGGCCTCCGGCTCGGCGAGCTGCGCGGCGTACGCGGGGAACAGCGCCAGGGAGACGGCCGTCGGGTAGCAGCCGGGCACGGCGATCCGGTTGCTGCCCTTCAACGCGGCGCGGTGGCCGGGGAGTTCGGGCAGGCCGTAGGGCCAGGTGCCGGCGTGGGCGGAGCCGTAGAACTGCTCCCAGTCGGCCGCGGCCTTGAGCCGGAAGTCGGCGCCGCAGTCGATCACCAGGACGTTCGGGCCGAGCTCCTCGGCGACGGCGGCGGACTGGCCGTGCGGCAGCGCCAGGAACACCACGTCGTGGTCGGCCAGCACCTCGGGGGTGGTGGCTTCGAGGACGCGGTCGGCGAGCGGGAGGAGGTGCGGCTGGAGCGCGCCCAGCCTGGTGCCCGCGTTCGAGCCTCCGGTCAGCGCCCCGATCTCCACCTCCGGGTGGCCGAGCAGCAGGCGCAGCACCTCGCCGCCCGCGTAACCGCTCGCGCCGGCGACGGCGACTCGCAATGCCATGGCGTTCCTCCTTTGTCTTGGCATGAATATACGCGTGACGGAAAATTCATGCAAGGAGTCCGTGCCGGATCCCGCTGGGGCGAGGGCGCCCAGGTCAGCGCTTGACGGCCCGCAGCACCACGAACTTGGGGTTCCCGGCGACGAGTTGGCAGTTGCCGAAGAGGCGGCGCAGCTTGACGTGGTACCCGAGGTGTCGGTTGCCGACCACCCAGAGCTCCCCGCCCGGCCGCAGCGCCCGCTTGGCGCCGGTGAACATCCGCCAGGCGGTGGCGTCGGTGGTGGCCTGGTGGGAGTGGAACGGCGGGTTGTTGAGCACCAGGTCCACCGAGCCGGTGGCGATCGCGTCCGGGGCCAGGGCGTCGGCGGTCAGGAACTCGGCCGGGGACTGCGGGCCCAGGTTGGTGCGGAAGGTCTCCTCGGCGGAGGCCACCGCCTGGTGCGACTCGTCCACGAACACCAGCTCCGCGCCGGGCCCGGCCAGTGCGGCGGCCGTACCGACCACGCCGTTGCCGCAGCCGAGGTCCACCACCCGGGCACCCGGGGCCGGGACGGGCAGGTGGGCGAGGAAGAAGCGGGTGCCGATGTCGAGCCGCTCGGCGCAGAAGGTGCCCGCGTGGTTGACGACGGTCCGGCCGGAGGCGGGGCCGATGTCCGACGGCAGCGCGTAGCGGTGCGGCCACGGATTGGGGCCGGGGTCGAGCCCCGGGTCGGGGGTGCAGAAGATCAGCCGGGCCTTGCGGACGGCCAGCGAGGTGCGGGTCGGGCCGAGGATCCGCTCGAAGAGCTGGAGGGTGGAGGTGTGGATCTCGGTGACCATGCCGGTGCCGATCACCACGGTGCCGTCGTGGACGGCGGGGGCGAGCCGGTGCAGCTGGTCCTCCAGCAGGGCCAGGCTCTTGGGGACGCGCACCAGCAGCACGTCGATCCGCTCCGGCGGGGCGTCCTGCGTGGAGAGCAGTCGGGCCTCGTCGACGGCGGCGCCGGCTCGGGCCAGGTTGGCCAGGGTGGCCTGCCGGCCGAGGTGGGAGTCGGTGATCTGGACCGGCCGGTACTCGGCGAGCGCGGTGGTCAGCGCGCCCCAGCGGTCACCGAGGACGGCGACCGTGCGACCGGCCAGCTCCGTCGCCGCGCCGGCCGCGCTGTCGGCCTCGCCCGCGAGGTGGCGCAGCAGGTACTCGTCGGCGGCGTCCCAGGCCCGCAGCCGCTCGCGCGGGTCCACCGGAAAGCGGGTGAGGTCGAAGGTGCCCCACGGGGTGGCCATGGAGGTGTCCGGCGGGGACGCGGCGGGCGTGGTCTGCGGATTCATCGTGTTCTCAGGCTATCCGACGGCCTCCGGGAGCCGTTGCGGCCGGATACTGGAAGAGTCCGACCGAGTGAGGTGAGGGCGATGGACTGGAAACTCGAAGTCGTGGTGATCCCGGTGTCGGACGTGAACCGCTCGAAGCTCTTCTACGAGGAACAGGCCGGGTTCACCGTCGACCACGACACCCTGCTGCGGGACGGGACCCGGGTGGTTCAGCTGACTCCCCCCGGCTCGCCCTGCTCGATCGTGGTGGGCAAGGGGGTGATCGACTCGCCGCCCGGATCGGTGAAGGGCCTCCAGTTGGCGGTGCCTGACATCGAGAAGGCGCACGCCGAGCTGGTGGCGCGGGGCGTGCAGGTCAGCCCGGTCCAGCACTTCGTGGCAGGAGGCCGGGTGGACGGGCACGGCGAGGCGTGGAACAACTTCGTGTTCTTCAACGACCCGGACGGCAACGGCTGGGCGGTCCAGGAGACGCCGCGCGCGGCGTAGGCTCCGAGGATGGCTGAACACGAGGGAAGCGTGCGGGTGGACAGCTGGATCTGGTCGGTCCGGTTGGTCAGGACACGTGCGCTGGCGGCGGCCGCCTGCCGGGCCGGACACGTCCGGGTGAACGGCGAGCGGGCCAAGCCCGCCCAGGCGCTGAAGCCCGGGGACGAGGTCCGGGTCCGCGAGGAGGGCTACGAGCGGGTCGTGGTGGTGCAGAAGCTGATCCGCAAGCGGGTCGGCGCCGCGGTCGCGGCGGAGTGCCTGGTCGACACCAGTCCGCCGCGGCCGCCGCGCGAGTTCGTCGCGGCGGCCGGGACGCGGGACCGCGGGGCCGGGCGGCCGACCAAGCGGGAGCGCCGCGAGCTGGACCAGCTGCGCGGGCACTGAGCGGAGCGGGGCCGTTACGCGGCCGCGGTGGCGAGCACCTTGTCGAGGAAGCCGCCGAGGTTGCCCACCGTGCGGTCGATCTGCAGCTCCAGCGGCAGCGACTCGTCGGGCCGGGTCACCAGCGTGGACTTCTTCAGCCCGCGCACGTAGAGCGAGCAGGCGAGGTCGGCGCAGATGTAGGTGCCGACCGTGTTGCCCTCGCGCCCGGCCGCCCCGGCCCGGCGGGCGGCGAGCAGCGCGACCCCCGACCCGGCGTGCGCGGTGATGCACAGCGAGCACACGTTGGTCTTGGTCAGGCTGCGCCGGATCACCGGCGAGCGCAGCGTCACGCCGACCGGCTCGCCCCCGTACGGCGCCACCAGGTACGCCCGGTCGGGCGCGCCCTGGTCCCGCCAGCCGAGGAAGTCCAGGTGCTCCCAGGGCAGGTCGGCCAGCCCCCGGGGCAGGTTGAGCCGGCGGGCCTCGCCCTTGGAGCAGTTGACGAAGGACGCGCGGATCTCGTTCTCACTCAGGGGTTCCATGCCGCGGAAGCTAACACCGGCCGGGCCGCCGTGTCGTGGCAATTTCAGCCGGTGCGCACCGGGTGGGCGGCCTGGACGGCGAGCCGCCTCGGGGCGTCCTCGCCGATCCGGGTGAGCAGGTCGTCCAGGGCGAGGAAGGCCTCCCAGCGCTCCCGTCCGGTGGCGGCGGCGAGGCGGTCGACCACCCGGTCCTCCAGGTCCTGGACCCGCTTGTTCTTCCAGGCCTTGTCGGCCAGGCTGACCAGCAGTGACTCGACGGTGACGCCGGGTCCGTCCCAGCTCGCGTGGCTGCGGGCGAAGTGGGCGAGGTGTTCGGGGACGCCGCGGGCGAGCAGCAGGGCGTGTCCGGCGGCCTCGTGCAGGGAGCCGGGCGCGGAGAGCTCTTCGGGGTGGACGGTCTTGCCGATGTCGTGGGTGGCGGCACCGTAGCGGACGGCCTCGCGGTCGAAGACCAGGCCCTCACGGGTGCAGAACCCGGCGATCTCCTCGGCCACCTCGTGCACCAGGGCGAGGTGGGCGACCAGGCGGGGCGGGGCGTCGACGGCCCGCAGCAGTTCGGCGACGTCGGGGGGCAGCGGCGGCAGGGCGGCGGTGGTCACACCGCAGGGTAGCCACGGCGGTGAGGGGTTGTCAGTGGGTATCCGTAGGCTTCGACGGTCCGGCCCCGGCGTAGGAGGGAGGCGCCGGGGCCGGACGCGCGGGTGGCTACTTCTTGAAGGCGACGCCGGCGTACGCCGAGACGTCCTGCCAGCCCTCGGGGAGTTCGGCGGTGGGGACGTGGCCTGCGGTGGGGCGCCAGAGCGGGAGCTGGACGAGCCCGGGGCCGGCGAACTCGAAGTCGCCGAAGAACGGTTCGACGCCGGACCGCGGGCGCAGCACGAGCGGGGCGCTGGCGCTGCGGTAGATGCGGGTGCCCTCGGCGGCGCTCTCGCGGGAGGCGAAGTCCGGGCTGCCGTGGGAGAGGATCAGCGCGCTGCCGGGGGCGAGCGCGTCGCGCAGGGTGCGGACGACCTGCTGCGCGCCCTCCTCGTCGCGGATGAAGTGCAGGACGGCGACCAGCATCAGCGCGACCGGCTGGGAGAGGTCGACGGCGCCGGCCAGCGCGGGGTGGCCGAGGATCGCGGCCGGGTCGCGCAGGTCGGCCTCGATCACCGAGGTGTGCCCGGCGGGGTGGCTCGCCAGCAGGGCGCGGGCGTGGGTGGCGACGATCGGGTCGTTGTCCACGTACACCACCCGGGCGTCCGGGGCGACCCGCTGGGCGACCTCGCTGGTGGAGCCGACCGTCGGGATGCCGGTGCCGATGTCGACGAACTGGCGCACGCCCCGGCTCGCCACGAACTCGACGGCGCGGCCGAGGAACTGCCGGTTGGTGCGGGCCAGCAACGGCAGCGCGGGGTAGGCGGATATCGCGGCCCGGGCGGCCGTGCGGTCGGCCTCGAAGTTGTCCTTGCCGCCGAGGTAGTAGTCGTACATGCGGGCGGTGTGCGGGACGCCGGTGTCCAGCTCGCTCGGCGGCTGCCAGTCGTCGGCTCTGGCCCAGTCCCACACGGCGTCCGTGGTCCGGTCGCCCGTCGCGCTGTCCTCGTACATCCTGTCCGCCCCCAATGCGCCGTGCCGGAAGAGTCCGGCTATCGCCCGTCGACCCCTGGTGCGCGGTGATCGTATCCAAGGACACACCGCGGAAACAGCGGGAGTTCAGGTTTACGCAACACCCGGCGACGGATTGTGTGCACGTCAAGGCTGGTGCGGCCGGTCGTACCGGATCGCCCGCCGGGACCGTCCTCTCTATGCTGGCTGCCGATGACTGCCGACCGCCGCACCGTACTGCGGACCACCGCCAGGCTCGCCGCCGTCGCCGCCACCGGCGGCCTGCTCGCCGCCTGCGGCCCCGAAGCGCGCCGCCGGGCCGACCCGGGGGCGCTCGCCGCGCACCCCGGCACCGTGGACCCGCAGCACACCACCGACCCCGCCTGGAACGGCGCCGAGGACCCGGCCTCCCCCGCGCCCACCGGCCCGGCCGAGCCCCAGCCCGACGCCGAGCCGACCCCGGCCGCCGCCCAGCCCTCCGTCCCGCCGGCCCCGCCCGTGCTGCCGCCGCTCGCGCCCGGCACCCCCGCGGAGGTCGCGTACGGGCCGCGCACCGGCCGGAACGTGGCGCTCACCTTCCACGGCAGTGGCGACCCGAAGCTGGCCACCGCCCTGCTGGAGATCGCCGAGCAGCGCGGTGCCAAGCTGACCGTGATGGTCGTCGGCAGCTGGCTCGACCAGCAGCCGCAGATGGCCCGGCGGATCCTGGACGGCGGCCACGAGCTGGGCAACCACACCCAGAACCACCTCGACATCTCGGCCATGCCGCCGGACCAGGCGCGCGCCGAGATCGCCCAGTGCGCGGAGCGCCTGCAGCGGCTCACCGGATCGATCGGCCGCTGGTTCCGCCCGTCCGCCACGCAGTACGCCACCCCGATGGTGCGCGAGCAGGCCAGGGCGGTCGGGTACGAGCACGTGCTGTCCTTCGACGTCGACCCGCGCGACTACAACGACCCTCCGGCCGCCGAGTTGCAGCGCCGGGTGCTGAACTCGGTGCGCGGCGGCTCGGTGGTGGCCCTGCACATGGGGCACCAGTGCACGGTGGACGCGCTGCCCGCCGTCCTGGACGGCCTGGCGAAGGCGGGGCTCAAGCCGGTGACCGCCAGCCAGCTCTGCGCCTGAGTGCATGATCAGACCATCGGATCGTCGTCCTTGTACGGGCGCAGCCGCAGCGTGCGGGCGTCCGCGGCACGGATCGCGTCGGCCTGGTTGACCAGCTCCTCCAGGTCGTCCCGGCCGGCGTGGATGAACCGCCCGTGCAGCCCGTCGAAGCGGCCGCGGGCGGCGTCCACGGTGACCGCGACCATGTACGGGATGGAACCCCAGGTCTTGGTGCCCTCGAACATCGGCATCCCGGCGGTCATGTCGGTGGCCACCGCGCCCGGGCTGATGTCGAGGATGACGACGCCGTTGCGGGCGAGCGAGTCCGCGATGTTGTCGGAGAGCTGGAGCAGCGCGCCCTTGGAGGTGGCGTACGCCGTGTAGTTGCCGTCCGGGCGCAGCGCGAAGCCGGAGTTGAGGTTGACCACCCGGCCGCGCCGGCGGGCGACCATGCCCGGCAGCACGCCGTGCAGCAGGTTGTAGGGACCACGCAGGTTGGTCTCGATCACCTGCCACCACTGGTTGACGTCGGTCTCCCAGAGCGGCACCTCGGCGCGGTCGACCAGGCCGGCGTTGTTGATCAGGAGGTCGATCGGCCCGAGGTCGCGCTCGACCACCCGGACCGCCTCGCGCACCGAGCCGGGGCGGGTGACGTCGGCGGTCACGGCGACGCCCCGGGAGCCACGCTTGGCGCAGTCCTTGAGGGTGCCGCTGAGCGTCTCGTGGGTGCGGCCGACCAGGCCGACGAGCATCCCCTCGGCGGCCAGACCGATGGCGACCTCCCGGCCGATGCCCCGGCCGGCGCCGGTGATCAGGGCGACCTGCCCTGCGAGCGATCCCGTCGACACCCCGTGCTCCCTTCGCGTCCCCGGCCCTGTCCGATTCCGCCCCGGCCCCCGTCTGCGGCATTCTGTCGGCCGCCGGGCGGAGTCGGCCCCGGGCACACGGGTCCGGGGCGTCGCCTCACTCGTTCGGGGGATCACCGACCGTGGCACCCCGCCGGGGAGGGGGTGACCTACTGGCCGGTACGGAGTAGTAACGTCGTCGGGGCGGTGACCGGTGCACCCATTCCGGTCCACCGGCCCGTTGTCCAGCAGCTCGCTGGGCCACCCGTAGCTGGGCGACCCCCAGCACCACCGAAGGGCAACTGAGTGACTGACATCGCGCGCGTCGGAGTGATCGGCTGCGGCCTGATGGGGTCGGGCATCGCCGAGGTCTTCGCCCGGGCCGGGCTGGACGTCCTGGTGTCGGAGGCCAGCGGTGAGGCGCTGGAGTTCGGCCGCACCCGGCTGACCAACTCCCTGGAGACGGCGGTCAAGCGGGGCAAGCTGTCCCCCGAGCAGCGGGACGAGGCGCTGGCCCGGCTGTCCTTCACCGTCGAGCTGTCCGACTTCGCCGACCGCGACCTGGTGGTCGAGGCCGTCGCCGAGCGCGAGGACATCAAGGTCAGGATCTTCGAGACCCTGGACCGGGTGGTCGAGCGCCGCGACGCGATCCTCGCCTCCAACACCTCCTCGATCCCGATCGTGAAGCTGGCCGCCGCCACCACCCGCCCGGAGCAGGTCATCGGCCTGCACTTCTTCAACCCGGCGCCGGTGCAGAAGCTGGTCGAGGTCATCCCGACCCTGACCACCTCGGCGACCACCACCGAGCGGGTCGAGGCCTTCGCATCCCAGGTGCTCGGCAAGGAGCCGATCCGCGCCCGCGACCGGGCCGGCTTCGTGGTCAACGCGCTGCTGGTGCCGTACCTGCTGTCCGCGGTGCGGATGTTCGAGTCGGGCGTGGCCACCGCCTCCGACATCGACAAGGGCATGGAGGCCGGCTGCGCCCACCCGATGGGCCCGCTGCGGCTGTGCGACCTGATCGGCCTGGACACCATCGTCTCGATCGCCGAGTCGATGTACGACGAGTACAAGGAGCCGCTGTACGCCGCTCCCCCGCTGCTCTCCCGGATGGTCGACGCGGGCCTGCTGGGGCGCAAGTCCGGCCGGGGCTTCTACGACTACACCGCGAGCGCCTGACACCGGCGGCGCACCCGAACGGCGGGGCCCGGCGGCCGTGAACCGGCCACCGGGCCCTTTCGCCCGTCCCGGTGTCAGCTGTTGATGGTGTAGCTGTCGCCGTAGACCTTCCACTTCAGCGGCGGGTTGAGGTCGAAGTTCCTGGCGTTGAGGAAGACCAGCTGCTCGGTGTCGACCCGGCTGGTGTCGGAGTGCGCCTCCTCCTTCTTCATGACCACCTTGCGGGCGTCCAGGAAGGCCTTGAGGTAGGTGGCCTCGTCGCCGCCCTGGGCGGGGGTCTTGGCCTTCTTCATGGCGGCGGCGCGGATGCCGCCGAAGCTGTCCGAGCTGTTGCCCGGGCCGTGCATGACGATGGCGTCGTAGTAGGCGAACTGGCCGAGCGCGCGCAGGCCGTCGCTCTTGGCCTGCTTGACGGCGGGGTTGAAGTACACCCGGTCGCGCTCGTCGTTCTGGGCCTGCTGGAAGACGGTGTCCTTGGCGGCGGTGGCCCAGTCCTTCTCGAACGCGGAGCCGAGGCCGGCGTGCGAGTCGGTGCCGTTGACCTTCTTCAGGGCCGGCAGGTACTTGGCCAGGACGTTGCCGGGCTTGAGGTCGGTGTAGTGCTGGACCAGCTCCAGCATGTCGCCGGTGCCGGAACAGAAGCCGATGATGCCGGCGGTGTAGCCGCGGCCGTCCTTGATGTCCTCGATGTACTTGTACTGGGCCTTCCAGTCCAGCGACGAGTTCTCCGCGCTGGACACCAGCTGCATCGCGATGTCCTTCTTGTGCGGGTCGTCGAGGCCGACGCCCGTGAGCTGGACGGAGGTTGCGGACGCGGGTGCGGCCTGGGCGGCCGAGGTGGCCGCGACGGTGAGGGGCGCGGCCACCAGGGCGGCGGCGAGGGCTGTGCGGAGGGCACGACGGGGCTGAGGGCGCATGGGGACGCTCCGGTTCCTCGGTGGGTTAGGAAACCTTCCTAACAAGAAGGAAACGCCCCGGAACCCGGCCCCTGCAAGGGTTTTGACAAAAGCACTTCAAAAAACTGCAAACGGCCCGGGTCAGGCCGCCCGGCGCCGCACCCACCAGACCGCCGCCGCGCACAGCGCCACGGCGAGCAGGGTCGTCCAGCCGAACTCGATGAGCTGGAACGGCCAGAACCGGTCCGCCGGCTGGTACACCTCGTGGGCGGTGTAGCCGCCGTCGCGCACCAGGGACTGGAGGTGCGCGTAGTCACCGAGGTTGTAGAACTGGTCGTCGGGGATCCGGTTCCCGGCCGGGTCGGAGAACCAGACGCTCAGCACCCAGCGGTCGTCCAGCGCCATGCGCACCATGGAGTGCATCGGCTCCTCCAGCGGGGTCATGTAGTGCGAGCGCACCGCGTGGGCGAGGAAGGGCAGCGCGACCGAGGCCGCCAGGCCGACGCCCACCGCGATCACGGTGCGGCGCAACACCGCGCCGGCCAGCGCCGCGACCCCGAACGCCACCAGCACCCGACCGACCAGCACCGGCGGCGCCTGCACGAAGATCTCCGGGCTGAACCCCCCTTCCCCGAGCGTCAGCGGCTCACTCCACCAGCGCAGCAGCAGCCCGAACAACGCCGCCACGACGACCAGCACCGCGCCGCCCATGACCAGACCGCCCGCCGTCCAGCGGGTTCGCCCGGCGCCCTGGGTCCAGGCGAAGCGGACCGTGCCGTGCTCGAACTCCCGCGCCAGCAGCGGGCCGCCGAGGAAGGCACCGAAGGCGCCGCCGAGAACGTAGAGCACTGCGTCGAGCTCCGGCATGCCGTTGCCGTACTGCCGCAGGAACTGCTTGTACTTGGCCATGCAGGCGTCGTCGGCCGGGTCGCAGGTGGCCGCTCCGGTACGGTCCAGGCCGGTGTGCAGGTACCAGCCGTGCACCAGGAGGGCGAGGGAGATCGCGCCCATCACGGCGAGCAGGGTCAGCAGCGCGGGCCGGTGGCGCAGCCCGGCGGCCCGCAGCACGGCGGAGCGGGGCGGGGCGAGGGCGG
The DNA here is from genome assembly GCF_044767505.1 of Kitasatospora sp. NPDC101235. Taxonomy (NCBI): domain Bacteria; kingdom Bacillati; phylum Actinomycetota; class Actinomycetes; order Kitasatosporales; family Streptomycetaceae; genus Kitasatospora; species Kitasatospora sp. NPDC101235. The sequence goes on along the minus strand of NZ_JBIWNZ010000007.1, from coordinate 113,075 downwards.
TCGAGCTCACGACAGTACCTTCTGGTTCTTGACGACGGCGCCGCGCGGGCCGGGCAGGGCGGAGGCGGTCGGCTCGCGGAGGTAGGCGAGCACCAACTCCTCCAGGCCGACGCGCTGTTGGCGCCAGCCGTCGGAGACCGGCGCGTCCACGCCGCCGGTGCGCACCAGCAGGTGGGACTGGGCGCCGGCCCGGCGGTCGCGGACCACCGCCAGGCGCTCGGCGACCGCGTCCGCCTCGGCGGTCGGGCCGGTGAGCATCCGGTGGCCGCCCAGCAGGTCGTCCACCTCCCCGGTCACCTGGACCCGGCCGCCGGCCAGCACCACCAGGTAGTCGCAGCTCTGCTCCAGCTCGTTGACGGCGTGCGAGGAGAACACCACCGAGAGGCCGTCCTCGGCCACCGCGGTGAGCAGCACGGCCATGAAGTCATGCCGGGCGAGCGGGTCGAGCGCGGCCAACGGCTCGTCCAGGAGCAGGAGTTCGGGCCGCTTGGCGAGGGCCAGGGCGAGCGAGACCTGGGCCTGCTGGCCGCCGGAGAGCCGGCCGTACTTGCGCTCCAGCGGGATGCCGAGGCCGTCCAGGTGGTCGCGCGCCCGGACGTCGTCCCAGCGCCGGTTGAGGTGGCGGCCCATCGCGAGCAGGTCGCGCACGGGCAGGCCGGGGTAGAGCGCGGCGTTCTGGGCGACGAAGCCGATCCGGTCCAGGGCCCGCGGCGAGCCGGGGAGTTGGCCACCGAGGACGGTCATCGCGCCCTCGCTGGGCAGGGTCAGACCGGCGGCCAGGCTGAGCAGCGTGGTCTTGCCGGCTCCGTTCGGGCCGACCAGGGCCACCACGTGCCCGGCCGGGATGGCGAGGTGACAGTCCCGCAGCGCCCAGGAGCGACGGTAGCGCTTGCCGATCCCACCGCAGTCGATCACCGTGTCCGCGGCCATCACGCCACCACCCCGTCGCGGCCCTCGCGCAGGTCGCGCAGCGCGTCCTCGAACACCGCGACCATCCCCCCCTCGTCCAGCCCGGCGGTCCGCGCCGAGCGCATCCAGTCCAACAACCCCCGCCGCAGCGCGGCCCGTTCGCGCAGCGGCACCACTCCGGCGGGCAGCCCGCGCACGAAGGTGCCCTGTCCGCGTCGGCCGACCGCCAGGCCACGGTGCTCCAGCTCCCGGTAGGCCTTGAGCACGGTGTTGGGGTTGATCGCCAGCCCGGCGACCACCTCGCGCACCCGGGGCAACCGGTCCCCCTCGGCCAACCAGCCCATCCGCAACGCCTGTTCGACCTGCTGCACGAGTTGCAGGTAGGTCGGGACACCGGAGGCCGGGTCCAGGCGGAACTCGATCGGGGAGGGCTGGTCCGCACCTTTATCTAGTTCCATAGTTAATGAGTTAAGTGGGCCTGGTGACGGGTCGTCAACCCAAGGAAAGGCAAAGGGCCCCGCCCGGACCGGGATGGTCCGGGCGGGGCCCTTCAGGCCCTGCGACGTGCCGGCGGCTCAGGCGCCGCGCAGCACCGCGCCGGTGCGGGCGACGGCCTCGGCGACGGCCGCCTCACGGGCGGCGGTCGCCTCGTCGGCGGTCAGGGTGCGGTCGACCGCGCGGAAGCGCAGCGCGTACGCCAGCGACTTCTTGCCCTCGCCGACCTGCTCGCCGGTGAACACGTCGAACAGCCGGATGGCCTCCAGCAGCTCGCCCGCGCCGGCCCGCAGCGCGGCCTCGACGTCGGCGGCCGGGACGGCGGTGTCGACGATCAGCGCGACGTCCTGGGTCGCCACCGGGAAGCCGGAGACGGCCGGGCCGCTGACCCGCTCGGCGCCGTCGGCGGTGAGCAGGTCGACGTCGATCTCCATCGCGGCGGTACGGGCCGGCAACCCGAGCGCCTTGACCACCCGCGGGTGCAGCTCACCGGCGTGGCCGACCACCCGGTCGGTGCCGGCCACCAGCAGCTCGGCGCAGCGGCCCGGGTGCCACGGCGCCAGCCGGCCCTGGCGGACGGTCAGCTCGACGCCGGCCGCGCGGGCCACCGTGCGAGCCGCCTCGACGGCGTCCGCCCAGGAGGCCTGTGCGCCCTTGCCCCACCAGCCCGACGGCAGCCGCTCGCCCGCGAGGGCGACGGCGATCCGGCGCGGCTGGTCCGGCAGCGCGGCGTCCAGCGCGGCCAGCTCCTCGTCGCTGGGCCGGTGGTCGACCGCCGGACGCGGGGCCACGCTCAGCTCGTCCTTGGGCAGGAAGACGGTGCCGGTCTCGAAGATCGCCAGGTCGGTGTTGCCCCGGCCGACGTTGCGGCGCAGCGCGCCGAGCAGACCCGGCAGCAGCGTGGTGCGCAGCGCCGGCTCCTCGTCGTTCAGCGGGTTGACCAGCTTCACCGTGCGGCGGCGCCGGTCGTCCGTCTCCAGGCCGAGCGCCTCGAAGGCGGCCTCGCCGAGGAACGGGTAGTTGTTGACCTCGACGTAGCCGGCGCCGGCCAGCGCAACGCCGATCCGGCGGTTCACCCGCTGGGCCTCGGTCAGGCCCTTGCCCGGGGGCACGTCGGGCATCCGGGCGGGGACGTTGTCGTAGCCCTCCAGCCGGATGACCTCCTCGGCGAGGTCGTACGGGTCGGTGAGGTCGGGGCGCCAGGTCGGCGGGGTGACCTCCAGGACGTCGGCGCCGGCGACCGAGCAGCCGATCTCCTGGAGGCGCCGGGTGACGGTCTCGCGGCCGTACGCGGTGCCGGCCACCCGGTCGGGCAGGTCGGCGGCGATGGTGATGGTGCGCACCGGGTGCGGGGCGGCGATGTCGGTGACCCCGGCCTCGGCGGTGCCGCCGGCGATCAGGACCAGCAGGTCGACGGCGCGCTGCGCGGCGGCGCGGGCGGCCTCCGGGTCGACGCCGCGCTCGAAGCGCTTGGACGCCTCGGAGGGCAGCTTGTGCCGCTTGGCGCTGCGGGCGATGGCGACCGGGTCGAAGTGCGCCGCCTCGATGATCACCTCGGTGGTGCCCGGGCCGGCGGCCGGGTCGAGGATCTCGGTGGAGGCGCCGCCCATCACGCCGGCCAGGCCGATCGGGCCGCTGTTGTCGCAGATCAGCAGGTCCTCGGCGGAGAGCTTGCGCTCGACACCGTCGAGGGTGGTGAGGGCCTCGCCCTGCTCCGCCCGGCGGACCGTGATCGGACCGTCCACACGCTGCTTGTCGTAGGCGTGCAGCGGCTGGCCGACCTCCAGCATCACGTAGTTGGTGATGTCGACGGTCAGCGAGATCGGGCGGATGCCCGACTTCTGGAGCCTGCGCTGCAGCCAGATCGGGGACTTGGCGTTCGGGTCGACGCCGATGACCGTACGGGCCACGAAGCGGTCGCAGCCGGCCTGGTCGCCGACCTTCACCAGGTAGCCGAAGGAGTTCGCCGGGGGCACGTCGAGCAGCGCCGGGTCGGCCAGCGGCAGCCCGTAGGCGGCGGCGGCCTCGCGGGCCACGCCGCGCATGGACAGGCAGTAGCCGCGGTCCGGGGTGACGGCGATGTCGAGCACCTCGTCGACGAGCTGGAGCAGCTCGATGGCGTCGGTGCCGGGCTCGAACTCCGGCGGGAGCACGATGATGCCGTTGTGGTCGTCGCCCATGCCCAGCTCGCGGGCGGAGCAGATCATGCCGGCCGAGGTCTGGCCGTAGGTCTTGCGGGCCGAGATCGGGAACGGGCCGGGCAGCACCGCGCCCGGGAGCACGACCACGACCTTGTCGCCGACGGCGAAGTTGGTCGCACCGCAGACGATCTCCTGCGGCTCGCCGGTGCCGTTGGCGTCGCCGACGTTCACGAAGCAGTGCCGGATCGGCTTCTTGAAGCCGGACAGCTCCTCGATGGAGAGCACCTCGCCGACCACCAGCGGGCCCTTGAGGTCCGCGCCGAGCTGCTCGACGGTCTCGACCTCCAGGCCGGCCCGGACCAAGCGCTCCGCGACATCACGGCCGGTCTCGCCGGCCGGCAGGTCGACGTACTCGCGCAGCCAGGAAAGCGGGACGCGCATCAGATCTCCATCCCGAACGGGAGGGTGAAGCGGACGTCACCCTCGACCATGTCGCGCATGTCGGCGACGTTGTGACGATTCATCAGGATCCGCTCCAGGCCCAGGCCGAAGGCGAAGCCGCTGTAGCGGTTGGGGTCGACGCCGCAGGCGACCAGCACCCGCGGGTTGACCACGCCGCAGCCGCCGAGCTCGATCCAGCCCTCGGAGGAGCAGGTCCGGCACGGCCGGTCCGGATTGCCGACGCTCGCACCGCGGCACACGAAGCACTGGAGGTCGATCTCCGCGCTCGGCTCGGTGAACGGGAAGTACGACGGGCGCCAGCGCAGCTCCAGGCCGCCGCCGATCAGCTTCTCGACCAGCACCTCGATGGTGCCCTTGAGGTCGGCGAAGGTGATGCCCTCGTCCACCGCGAGGCCCTCGACCTGGCGGAAGACCGGGGTGTGGGTGGCGTCCAGCTCGTCGGTCCGGTAGACCCGGCCCGGGCAGACCACGTAGATGGGGGGCTCGCGGTCGAGCATCGTGCGGGCCTGGACCGGGGAGGTCTGGGTGCGCAGCACCACGCCGGAGTCGGCCGAGCCGTCCGGGGCCTGGACGAAGAAGGTGTCCTGCATCGAGCGGGCCGGGTGGTCCGGGCCCAGGTTGAGGGCGTCGAAGTTGAGCCACTCGGCCTCGACCTCGGGGCCCTCGGCGACCTGGTAGCCCATCGCGACGAAGGTGTCCTCGATGCGCTCGGCCATGGTGGTCAGCGGGTGCCGGGCGCCGCGCGGGGCGCGGTCGTACGGCAGCGTGACGTCCACCGCCTCCTCGACCAGCACGCGGGCATCGCGCTCCGCCTCCAGCTCGGCCTGCCGCTTGGCGAGGGCCTGGTTGACAGCCCCGCGGGCCTGGCCGATCAGCTTTCCGGCGGCCGCCTTGGCGTGCGGGGGCAGGGCGCCGATCTCGCGGTTGGCGAGCGAGAGCGCGGAGCGGTCGCCGGTGTGGGCGACCTTGGCCTGCTTCAGCTCATCCAGGGAGCCGGCGGCGGCGAAGGCGGCGACCGCCTCGTCCCGCGCCTGCTCCACCACCTCGGGCTTGAGGGCCTCGACCTCGACCGGGTCGTACGACTTGTTGGGTGCCGACATCTCTATCTTTCCCGTGCTCCTGCTCGTCCGTGCTCAGGTGTGTGGGGCTCTCCCTCCTTGCCCGCCATCGGGCAGGAGGGGCCCAACGCGTCACGCCCGGCGGGGCCGGGGCGCGGGCAGTCGATCTCCGTTCACCGGACGGCTCGCGGGGAGACCGAAGGGCTAACGGGGAGTAGTGTCCGCGGCACAGCCGCACAGGGCGTTGCGCAACGCCAAAGGTCGAGTGTAGTCGCAGCGCGTAGCGCCGCTGCCGTCAAGCCCGCCCGGGCCCCGACCACAGCATGCTCTGCTGGTCGTGCATGCTCCTTCAGAGCATGAAGTCGGGCACCCCGGCGGGCAGGATAAATCGGAACCGGGCGCCGCCGCCGGGCGCGCGGTCGACGCGGATCGAGCCGCCGTGGGCCTCCACGATGCCCTTGACGATGTAGAGGCCCAGGCCCGTGCCGCCACGCTTGGAGCCGCGCCAGAAGCGGGTGAAGACGCGCGGCATCGACTCCTCGGGGATGCCGCTTCCTTCGTCGCTCACGGTGACCGCTGTGCCTTCCACGATGCGGGGCGGGGTGCCGTTGCGCTCCCAGACGGGCGCCTCGACGACCTCCTTGGCCGGTGCCACCTCGATCGTGACAGTTCCCTCGCCGTGCCGCACCGCATTTTCCAGCAGGTTGGCGAGCACCTGGTCGACCTTGTCCGGGTCGGCCCACAGCACGGTCAGCGGCCCGCCGATCCGGATGTCGAAGCGCTCCTCGGGGATGCCGGTGGCGACCTTGCGCTCGACGTGCCGACGCACCGCCGCGGCCAGGTCGACCACCTGCTTGCGCAGTTCCAGCCGGCCGGAGTCGATCCGGGAGATGTCCAGCAGTTCGGCGATCAGCCGGGTGACCCGGTCGGCGTCGGCGTCCACGGTCTCCAGCATCAGCCGCTTCTGCCCGTCGGTGAACCGCTCCCACTTGGCCAGCAGGGTCGCCGTGAAGCCCTTGACGCTGGTCAGCGGGGAACGCAGCTCGTGCGCCACGGTCGCGATCAGCTCGGCGTGGCTGCGCTCGGTGCGGCGCCGGGCCTCGGTGCCGCGCAGGGCGATCACCAGGCGCTCCAGCGGGCCGCCCGGCACGCTGCGCACGTAACGGGCGGAGACCAGCACCTCGCGCCCGCCGGGCAGCAGCAGGTTGCGCTCCGGCTGGCGGGTGCGGATGGCCAGGCCGCCGTACGGGTCGGTCAGCTGCCACCAGCGGCGGCCGTCCAGGTCCTCCAGCGGGAGGACGTCCTCCAGCCCGCTGCCGAGCGCGGCCTGCGGAAGCACGCCGGTGAGCCGGGCCGCGGCCCGGTTGAAGCAGACCACCCGGCCCAGCGCGTCGGCGACCACCAGGCCGTCCGGCAGGTCGTCCGGGTCGAGCTCGGGCCCGCTGCCGACCATGGGTTGCCTCCCCGATTACCCACCGTGCCGTTCCCCCCACCGACGCAGACCCTAGCGCCTCGCACGCGCCCGCAGTAGGGCTTGTAACGGGGTGATCCCGGTGCGCCCCCTGGTGCGTCAGGCGTTCGAGCGGCAGCCGCCGGGCGAACGCTGGGCGCGGGCCGAGGCGTACAGGCAGACGGCGGCCGCGGTGGCCAGGTTGAGGCTCTCGGCGTGGCCGTGGATCGGGACGCGCACGACCTCGTCGGTGAGCGCGCGGGTCTCCTCCGGAAGCCCCCACGCCTCGTTGCCGAACACCCATGCGCCGGGCGCGCCCAGGGTGCCCTCGTCCAGCTCCTGGTCCAGGTCGCGCTCCCCCGCACCGTCCGCGGCGAGCACCCGGACGCCGGCCTCGCGCAGCTTCCCGACGGCCTCCTCGACCGGGACGCCGACCGCCACCGGCAGGTGGAACAGGCTGCCCACGGAGGCCCGGACGGCCTTCGGGTTGTAGAGGTCCACCGAGGCGTCGGTGAGCACCACGGCGTCCGCGCCGGCCGCGTCGGCGGTGCGCAGCACCGTCCCGGCGTTCCCGGGGTCGCGCACGTGGGCGAGGACCGCCACCAGCTTCGGCCGGGCCTTGAGCACCTCGGCGAACGGGGTGTCGATGAAGCGGCAGAGCGCCACGATGCCCTGCGGGGTCACCGTGTCGCAGATCCCGGCGATCACCTCGTCGGTGGCGGTCAGCACCGGCAGCCCCGCGGCCAGGGCGTCCTCGACGATGTCCGCGTGCCGCTCGGCGGCCTCCAGGCCCACGTAGACCTCGACCACGGCGTGCTCGCCGGTGCCCGGCAGCCTGCCGAAGGCGACGGCCTCCCGGACGGCCTGCGGGCCTTCGGCCAGGAAGCGGCGCTCCTTGGTGCGCTGGTTGCGCTTGGCCAGCCGGCGGGCGGCGACGACGCGCGGCGAGCGCAGGGAGGTCAGCAGGGGGGTGTCGGTGCTCGGCATGGTCTCGTTCTCCGGAGGCGCTGAAGGAGGGGGCAAAGCAGGACCGGACCCGCAGGCGAACCTGCGGGTCCGGTCAGAGCTCAACCGATCTCGGAAGATCAGGCGGCGTCGGCGGCGGCCTTCGGGGCGTTCACGTCGGCCGGCAGCGCCTTCTGGGCGACCTCGACCAGGGAGGCGAACGCACCCGGGTCGTTGACGGCCAGGTCGGCCAGCATCTTGCGGTCGATCTCGACGCTGGCGGCCTTCAGGCCCTGCACGAAGCGGTTGTAGGTGATGCCGTTGGCACGGGCCGCAGCGTTGATGCGCTGGATCCACAGCTGACGGAAGTCGCCCTTGCGCTTCTTGCGGTCGTTGAAGTTGTAGACCAGCGAGTGGGTGACCTGCTCCTTGGCCTTGCGGTACAGGCGCGAACGCTGGCCACGGTAGCCGCTGGCGCGCTCCAGGATGACCCGGCGCTTCTTGTGGGCGTTGACTGCCCGCTTGACGCGTGCCACTTGATTACTCCTTGGGTTGGACCACGGACTACTTCACGTGGTCCGTCATTCGAATGGGTCGGGAAGGATCAGCTGCCCCGCTCGCGGCTCGCGCCGGGCGGGAGGGCGATCACTTGCCGAGAAGCTTCTTGATCTTCTTGGCGTCAGCGGGGGCCAGCTCGATCGTCCCGGCCAGCTTGCGGGTCAGCGTCGAGGGCTTGTGCTCCAGGAGGTGGCGGCGGCCGGCGCGCTCGCGCAGCACCTTGCCAGAGCCACTGATCTTGAAGCGCTTGCTGGCGCCACTGTGCGTCTTCTGCTTCGGCATTTCGCCGTATCTCCTCGTCGGTCCCGTCCACGCCCGCGCGGCGGTTGCCACGCGGGCGTGAACTGGATGGATCTGCGGTGACCGGGCGGGGTGCCCCGTCACCCTGTGGGCCGGTCTCCCGGGCCTCCTGGCCGGTGAGGGCTCAGGCGCCCTGGGAGGCGGCCGGCTGCTCGACCGGAGCGTCGGCCTCGACGGCCGGCGCCTCGGCCGGGGCGTCCTGCGCCTCGGTCACGGCGTCCTGCTCCTCGGTCTCCGCAGGGGCGTCGGAGCCGACGGTGCGGCCCTGACGCTCGGCCTTGCGGGCGTCCGCGAGGGCGCGGGCCTCGGCCATCGCCTCGGTCTTCTTCTTGTGCGGGCCAAGAACCATGATCATGTTACGGCCGTCCTGCTTGGGCGAGGACTCGACGAAGCCCAGATCCTGGACGTCGTCGGCGAGCCGCTGAAGCAGACGGAAGCCCAGCTCGGGGCGGGACTGCTCACGACCGCGGAACATGATCGTGATCTTGACCTTGTCGCCCTGCTTGAGGAACCGGACGACGTGACCCTTCTTGGTGTCATAGTCGTGCGGGTCGATCTTCGGCCGGAGCTTCATCTCCTTGATGACCGTGTGCGCCTGGTTCTTGCGCGCCTCACGGGCCTTCATGGCCGACTCGTACTTGAACTTGCCGTAGTCCATGAGCTTGCACACCGGCGGCCGGGCGGTCGCCGCGACCTCGACCAGGTCGAGGTCGTACTCCTGCGCGAGCTCCAGCGCCTTGGCAAGCGGCACGATGCCGACCTGCTCGCCGCTGGGACCGACGAGTCGCACCTCGGGGACGCGAATCCGGTCGTTGATGCGGGGCTCGGTGCTGATGGGGCCTCCTCGGTTGCACCTTCTGCGATGCGGCCGTCGGACGGCGGTCGCACGTAGTGGACTCGACCACTGGGCGGGGCTTCATTCGTGCTGCGCTGTCCGGTACGTACACCGCCACACGAAAAAAGCCCCGCTCGGTACAAGCGGGGCTCCACACAACCGGGGGCTGCGCCCGGTGAGGGGCGCTGCGGCGACTCGGCGCCAGGGGCGCCCGTCGCGGACCGGGACCCGTCGGCCGTGAGGCCGATCAGGTGGGAGACTTTCGCGGTTGCCCTCTCGGGCCTCCTCGGTGGAGCCTCCACTTGCTGGCCAGGTGCCCATACGGGATCCCGGCCGGTCAGTCTCGAAGCCTACAGCGTCGCGCCGTCGAACGCCATTCCGCCTCTCCGCGCGGCCGCGTCCGGTGCGACTACGGCCGTGTCCTGGTGCGGATGGGGCCCTTGTACGCTCCATGGGTACGGACACCCGACCCGATGGAACGAGCCCCCCTTGAGCAGCGAGCCCACCCAAACCCCCGGCGCGGACGACGACGCGATCGGCTTCGACGACCTCACCCGCGACATCGCCGAGGTCCCGGCCGTCGAGGTGATCACCACCGTCGCGGTGCACCTGATGAGCGCCGCGGCCGTCAAGTGCGGTCTCGCCGAGGGCGGCGAGAAGGACAAGGACCTGGACGAGGCCCGCAAGCTGATCACCGCGCTGGCCGGGCTGGTCACCGCCGGCGCCCCGGAGATCAGCAACTTCCACGCCGCGCCGCTGCGGGACGGGCTGCGCTCGCTCCAGCTCGCGTTCCGCGAGGCCTCGATCGTCCCGGACGCCCCGGGTGCGGGGCCGGGCGAGAAGTTCACCGGGCCGGTCTACTCCTGATCCGGACGCGCCTCAGGGGCAGTGAACCAAATGGTTCACTGCCCCTGACCGCTTTCTACCGCTTGTAGAGCGGCTCTTCCGGCAGCTCCGTGCTCGCCGGCAGCACCGCGAGGTCCAGCCCCCGGTCCAGCCGAACCCGCAGCACCGGATCGGCGGCCATCGCCTGCCCGACCCGCTGCGCGGCCGCCTGCAGCCCCGCCTGGTCCAGCGCCGGGTCGAACACCACCGCGAGCACCCCGTCCGAGCCCTCCGAAGCCACCAGCAGCCCGGTGACCACCTGCGGCTCGGCCGCCAGCAGCCCGCGGACCGCCTCGCGCACCTCCGGGTCCCGGACCGGCGGCAGGAACGGACGGTTCTCCGCGAGCGCCCGCAGCCGGGCGCCGCCCAGCGGGAACGGCACCGGCCCGGCCGGGTCGATCAGCAGGATGTCGGCACGCTCCGAGAAGGCCACCATCGCGGCCTGCGGGGCCGCCGTCGGCGCCGGGCGGGCGTCGGCGCGCCAGCGGGCGAGCGACTCCAGCGACGTGAAGGCCGGCAGCGCGCGGCGCCCGTCCGGGGCCTCCAGCACCGGGACGGCCATGTCGCTGGTCTTCTCGTGCCGGTGCCCGTCCGGGCTCACCTCGACCTCGCCGAGGATCGAGACGATCGGAACCATCAGACGGGTCGGGGTCAGCGCCGCCAGCACCTCCGGCTCGGCCGCGCGGTCCTGCGACCAGCGGGCGAGGGCATCGGTGAGCGCCGGGTCGGCGGTGCCGTCGTCGTCGGAGAAGCCGGGGTTCGGGATGCTCTTGCCGACGAACGCCGGGTTGGAGAAGTCTTTGCGGTCCACCCGCCCGACCCTATGCCACCGCGCGTGAGCCGCCCCATTTCCCTGCACGCGGGGCCTACCCACCGGTAGCGCGGTGTGGCACCCTGCGCCCATGGTGATCCTCGACGCGCCCGCGACCGCACCCGCCCCGGTCTCCGACCGCCTCCGGTACGACCGCGCCACCGCCCACCTGGACGGGCCGGTGGCCGTCGTGGACCTCGCCGCGTTCGACGCGAACGCCGCCGACCTGGTCCGCCGGGCGGGCGGCAAGCCGATCCGGCTGGCCAGCAAGTCGCTCCGCTGCCGGGCGCTGCTGGAGCGGGCACTGGCCGTGGACGGCTTCCTCGGGGTGATGAGCTTCACCCTGGACGAGTCGCTCTGGCTGGCCCGCACCGGCATCCGCGACGTCCTGCTCGCCTACCCCTCCGCCGACCGGGCCGGCTTCGCCGAGCTGACCGCCGACCCGGAGGCCGCCCGCGAGATCACCGTCGTCCTGGACGACCCGGCCCAGCTGGACCTGATCGACGCGGCCCGCGGAGGCGACGCCGAGGTGCGGGTCTGCCTGGAGCTGGACACGTCACTGCACCTGCTCGGCGGCCGGGTCCGGGTGGGTGCCCGGCGCTCGCCGCTGCGCACCCCCGAGGACCTCGGCGCCTTCGCCGAACTCGTCCAGCGCCGCCGGGGCTTCCGGGTGGTCGGCCTGATGGCGTACGAGGGGCACGTCGCCGGGGTGGGCGACCGGGTGCCCGGACGGCCGGTGCGCTCGCAGCTGATCCGGCTGATGCAGGCCAAGGCCCGGACCGAGCTGGCCGAGCGGCGTGCGGCGGCGGTCCGGCGGCTGCGGCAGGTGGCCGACCTGGAGTTCGTCAACGGGGGCGGCACCGGCAGCGTGGAGTCCACCGTGGCCGAGCGCGCCGTCACCGAGGTCGCCGCCGGCTCCGGGCTGTACCTGCCGCAGCTGTTCGACAACTACCGCTCCTTCCGGGGCCGTCCGGCCGCGCTGTTCGGCCAGCCGGTGGTGCGCCGCCCCGGCCTCGGCGTGGTGACCGTGCTCGGCGGCGGCTACCCGGCCTCGGGGGCGGCCGGCCCGGACCGCTCGCCGGTGCCCTACCTGCCGGCCGGACTGCGCTACGACCCGATGGAGGGCGCCGGGGAGGTGCAGACCCCGCTGCTCGGCTCGGCCGCGGATGACCTGCTGATCGGCGACCGGGTCTGGTTCCGGCACGCCAAGGCGGGCGAGCTGTGCGAACGCTTCGCCGAGCTGCACCTGATCGAGGGCGACCGGATCGTGCGGACCGTGCCGACGTACCGGGGCGAGGGGAAGACGTTCCTCTGACGCTTCGTCCGCCCTTTGCCCTACCGTGGTGGCGACACGACGAACACCAAGGGGGCGGCATGGATGCCGAGCTCGTGCAGGAGATGGTGAGGTCCGGGGCGACTTCCGTGGCCGGCCTGATGGCCACGGCTGCCTGGAACCAGGCCAGTTCACGGATCGCCCGGCTGTTCGGGCGCGGCGAGCGGGACGAGGAGGCGAGCGCCGAGCTGGAGGTGATCCGCGCCGAGGTGCTGGAGGCCGACGGCGACCAGGAGGTCCTGGCCGACCAGGCCGCGGCCCTTCGCAACCGGCTGCGCGCGTTGTTCCGGACGGAGCCGCAGGCGGCCGAGGAACTCTTCGAGATCCTCGCGGAGTTCGCTCCCGGGCGGTTCAACAAGGTGGGCGGAACGTACATCATCAACACCATCGACGGAAACTCGACCGTCAACAGCGACCTCGTGATCCAGGCCGGCATCATCCACGAGATGCGGCACTGACCTTTCCGGAGCCTTAAGTGGGCCCGATGGAACGGCTAACCACAGCCGTCCGTCGGGCCTTTGTGCTGCTCGGGGGCCTACAGTCCGTCAACGAGGACAGCACGCACGGCTATTGCCTTCTGGTCCAGACCAATCCTACGCTCTGGCCGGGGGCCGCACGCCGGGCCGGCGGCTCCCGAACGGGCAGGCGTGCCCGTTCCCCCACACGCGCCCGGAACGACGGTCAAGGAGTCCCCACCCCATGTCCATCAAGCGAAGTGCCCTGTCCGTCGGCGTGATCGGCGCCGCGGTCCTCGCGGTGGCCGGTGCCACCGCCGGCACCGCCAGCGCCCACGGCACGATGACCAACCCCGTGAGCCGGGTCGCCGCCTGCTACGCCGAGGGCCCCGAGCACCCGGTGTCCCAGGTCTGCAAGGACCTCGTCGCCGCGAGCGGCACCCAGCCGCTGTACGACTGGAACGAGGTCAACATCGCCAACGCCAACGGCAACCACCAGGCACTGATCCCGGACGGCAAGCTCTGCTCGGCCAACCGCGACAAGTACGCGGCGCTGGACTGGCCGCGCACCGACTGGCCGGCCACCGCGGTGAAGGCAGGCGCCTTCACCTTCCAGTTCCGCACCACCGCGCCGCACGTCGGCGCCCAGACCGTCTACATCACCAAGCCGGGCTACGACCCCACCAAGCCGCTGAAGTGGTCGGACCTCGACCCGACCCCGGTGGCCCAGGTGCAGGTCGACCGCAACGCCGTCAACGGCTCCTACACCTACTCCGGCACCCTGCCGCAGCGCACCGGCCGCCAGGTCCTGTACACGGTGTGGCAGCGCAGCGACAGCCCGGAGGCCTTCTACGCCTGCTCCGACGTCGACTTCGGCGCCTCCACCACGGCTGTGTCGGCGCTCGCCGCCCAGGCCCCGGCCGCGCCCAGCGACGCCCAGATCGCGGCCGACGCGTCCAAGTCCACGGTCGCCCACCATGGCCACGGCGGGGACCCGGACTCCCCCGCCGGCCTGGTGGTCCCGACCGCCTCCGCGGCCGTGGGCGGTACCTCGGCCACCGGTCCGCTGCTGCTCGCGGGTGCCGCCGCGATCGGTGTCGGCTGGGCCGGCATGGTGCTCCGGCGCCGTCGCGTCGAGGCTGTTCGACGCGACTCCTGACGCCGGGCGCGGGACCGGGCCGGCCACACCCCCGTCCGGCCCGGCTCCCGTGACACCACCCCGTGCGACAGCGAACGGCGGCGGCCCGTCCGGAGGGTTCCCTCCGGGTGGGCCGCCGCCGTGTGAGGAGCGCAGGGCTCAGGTGGTGGTGCCGCCGGAGCCCGCACCGGACCCGCCGGAGCCGGTCCCGGGCAGCCCCGGGATGCTCGGCAGCTTGCCCTTGTAGTCGGTGATGCCCTTGACGATGGTGTCCATCACCGCGACGTCCGGCGCCTTGTCGGCGATGTCGAAGCCGAAGTGCACCGAGACCAGCGACTTCCCGTCGGCGGACGGGAAGACCACGGTCTGCACGTAACCGTTGTTGCCCTTGGGCGCGTCCACCTTCCAGCGGACCAGGTAGCCGTCCTGGCCGTTGACCTTCACGGCCTCGGACTTGAGCTCCTGGTGCCCGGTGATGTCGCCGTACGCGGCCTTGGCGGCCGACGCGATGTCGGCCTTGGCCGCCGTCTGGACGTCGGAGCCGCCGCCGTCGATCCGTCCGGTGTTCACACCGCCGAGGGAGCATTCGCTCGTGCCGTCGGCGCAGGTGTACGAGCCGACGGTGAGTGAGGCGTAGCCCTCGCGGGTGTTGCCGGCCTCCCAGCCGGACGGGGCCGGCAGGGTGAGCCGGTTGACCAGGTCGATCGCCTTGTCGGCGCTCGGGCGGGTCTTGCCGCCGCCCTTGCCGTCCCCGCTGCCGCCGTTGCCGCTCCCGCCGTTACCGCCGTTGCCGCCACCGCCGTTGCCACCGCCGTTTCCGGGGTCGCCGAAGCCCGGGAAGCCGCCCCACGGGCCGTTGCCGCCCTGCGGGGCCGAGCGGGCGCTGCGCGGGGCGCGGTCCCCGTGGCCGTCCATCACGAGGTAGGTGATGCCCGAGCCGGCGCCCAGGCCGAGGAGGGCGGCGGCGGTGGTCGCCAGCACCAGCTTGGAGGGCTTGCGCCCGGCCTTGCGCGGCGGCCCGGCGGGCGAGCCGTAGGCCGCGCCGAAGGGCGGCGGCTCCGGGTAGCGGACGGTCGGGCCGCTCTCCAGCACCTCACCCTCCAGCACCCTGGGCTGGCCGGCCGTTCCCGGCCCCGGGGCCCCGGCGGCCGTCGGCTCCGTCTGCGGAGCCTCCGGTGCCGGGGCGTCCGAGGGTGCGGGCCGGGTGTCGGCCGTCCAGCCCTTGCCGTCCCACCACCGCTGCGGCCTCGGGTCGCTGGTGGTGTCCTTGGGGTCCGGGTACCACCCGGCGGGGATCTGCTCACTCACGGTAGAGAATCTAAAGGCAGCCGGATAAACGCGAAATCAGCGCAGCCGGGAATTCCCGCTGTTTTCGATGAGATTCCGGTGAGAACCCCGGTGCGGCGGCGATGGCGGGCCTAGAGCGGGGTCACGTACGCCCCGGAGATGCCGCCGTCCACCAGGAACTCGCTCGCCGTGATGAACGAGGAGTCGTCGCTGGCCAGGAAGGCCACCGCGGCGGCGATCTCCTCGGCCCGGGCGAACCGGCCGAGCGGGATGTGCACCAGCCGGCGGACGGCCCGCTCCGGGTCCTTGGCGAACAGCTCGCGCAGCAGCGGGGTGTCCACCGGCCCGGGCGAGAGCGCGTTGACCCGGATGCCCTCCCGGGCGAACTGCACGCCCAGCTCGCGGGACATCGCCAGCACCCCGCCCTTGGAGGCGGTGTAGGAGATCTGCGAGGTGGCCGCGCCCATCCGGGCCACGAAGCTGGCGGTGTTGATGATCGAGCCCCGCCCGTGCCGGCGCATGTACGGCAGCGCGGCCTTGCAGCACAGGTAGACCGAGGTCAGGTTGACCTCCTGGACCTTGCGCCAGGCGTCCAGGCCGGTGGTGAGGATCGAGTCGTCCTCGGGCGGCGAGATGCCCGCGTTGTTGAACGCGACGTCCACGCTGCCGCAGGTCTCGTACGCCTCGTCGAACAGCGCCTCGACCATGTACGGGTCGGTGACGTCGGTGTGCACGAACAGCCCGCCGACCTCCTTGGCGGCGGCCCGCCCGGTCTCCTCGTCGAGGTCGGCGCAGACGACCTTCGCCCCCTCCGAGGCGAGCCGTCGGGCGGCGGCCAGGCCGATCCCGCTGCCCGCGCCGGTGACCACCGCGGTGCGGCCGACCAGCCGACGGCAGACGACGTCGTCCGGCGCGGCGTGCTTCTCGCTCATGGGGCTGTCACTCCTCGCTGTGGATGAAGACGTTCTTGGTCTCGGTGAAGTGGCGCAGCGCGTCCGGCCCCAGCTCGCGGCCCACCCCGGACTCGCCGAAGCCGCCGAAGGGCGTCCAGTAGCGCACCGAGGAGTGCGAGTTGACCGACAGGTTGCCCGCCCGCACGCCCCGGGCCAGGCGCAGCGCCCGGCCGACGTCCCGGGTCCAGATCGAACCGGACAGGCCGTAGCGGGTGGCGTTGGCCAGCCGCAGCGCGTCGGCCTCGTCGGTGAACGGCAGGACGGCGGCGACCGGGCCGAAGATCTCCTCGGTGACGGCCGGGGCCTCCGGGTCCCCGGGGGCGACCACCGTGGGCGGGTACCAGTAGCCGGGCCCGTCCGGGGCCTTGCCGCGGGCCAGCACCGGCAGGTCGGGAGTGAGGTAGGAGGCCACCCGGCGGACCTGGGCGGCCGAGATCAGCGGGCCGAGCTGCGTCTGCGGGTCGGCCGGGTCGCCGGTGCGCAGGGTCTCGACGGCGGGCAGCAGCAGGGCGAGGAAGTCCTCGTACACCTCGCGCTGGACCAGGATCCGGCTGCGGGCGCAGCAGTCCTGGCCGCTGTTGTCGGCGAAGGACATCGGGTCGGCGGCGCGGGCCAGGTCGGCGTCGGCGAAGACGATGTTGGGGCTCTTGCCGCCGAGCTCCAGGGTGACCCGCTTGGCGCGGGCGGCGCAGCGGGCGGCGACCTCCTTGCCGACGACGGTCGAGCCGGTGAAGACGATCTTGCGGACGGCCGGGTGGTCCACCAGGGCCCGGCCGGTGCCGGCGCCCGCGCCCGCGCCCGGGACGACCTGGAACAGGCCCTCGGGCAGGCCCGCCGCGAGGGCGAGCTCGGCCAGCCGCAGGGCCGTCAGCGGGGTGGCCTCGGCGGGCTTGAGCAGGACGGCGTTGCCGGCCGCCAGGGCGGGGGCGAAGCCCCAGGCGGCGACCGGCATCGGGAAGTTCCACGGCGCGATCACCCCGACCACGCCGACCGGCTCGTGGAAGGTCACGTCCAGGCCGCCGGGGACCGGGATCTGCCGGCCGGTCAGCCGCTCCACTCCCCCGGCCGCGTACTCCAGCAGGTCGCGGACGTTGCCGGCCTCCCAGCGGGCGTTGCCCGGGAGGTGGCCGGCCTCCTCCACCTCCAGGGCGGCCAGCTCGGGGACGTGCACCTCGACCTGGTCGGCGAAGCGGCGCAGCAGCCGGGCGCGTTCGCCGGGGGCGAGCGCGGCCCAGCTGGCCTGGGCCTTCACCGCCCGCCGGACGGCCGCGTCCAGCTGTTCGGGGGTGGTGTCCGGGACGGTGGCGAGCACCTCACCGGTGGCGGGGTTGCGGACGGTGCTCGCGGCGGGGGTGGTGCTCGCGGTCGGCTCGGTCATGCCTCACGTCCGTCGGTCATGCGTCACATCCGTTCGAAGGATCGGTAGCGCTCCCAGTCGGTGACCGCCCCGTCGTAGGCGGCCTGCTCGACCCGGGCCATGTTCAGGTAGTGCTCGACCACGTCGTCGCCGAAGGCCTCGCGGGCCAGCACGCTGTCCGCCCACAGCTCGGCCGCCTCGCGCAGCGATCCGGGCACCCGGGCGTACTCCTCGACCGCGTAGGCGTTGCCGAGGCAGGGCGTGGGCAGTTCCAGCTTGCGCTGCAGCCCGTGCAGGCCGGCCGCGATCATCCCGGCCACCGCGAGGTACGGGTTGACGTCGCCGCCCGGCACCCGGTTCTCCATCCGCAGGCCGGGGCCGTGGCCGACCACCCGGTAGGCGCAGGTGCGGTTGTCCCGGCCCCAGGCGACGGCGGTCGGGGCGAAGGAGCCCGGCCGGTAGCGCTTGTAGGAGTTGATGTTCGGCGCGTACAGCACGCTGAACTCGCGCAGCGCGGTCAGCTGGCCGGCCAGGAAGTGCCGCATGGTGTCGGTCATCCGGCCGTCCCGGTCGGCGAAGGCGGGGGCGCCGACGGCGTCGCGCAGCGAGAGGTGGATGTGGCAGCTGTTGCCCTCGCGCTCGTCGTACTTGGCCATGAAGGTGAGCGCACAGCCGAGTTGGGCGGCGATCTCCTTCGCGCCGGTCTTGTAGACGCTGTGCTGGTCGCAGGTGGTGAGGGCGTCGGCGTAGCGGAAGGCGATCTCGTGCTGGCCGAGGTTGCACTCGCCCTTGGCGGACTCCACCACCAGGCCGGCGCCGGCCATCTCGGTGCGGATCCGGGACAGCAGCGGCTCGACCCGGGCGGTGCCCAGCATCGAGTAGTCCACGTTGTAGAGGTTCGCCGGGGTCAGGCCGCGGTAGCCGCCCAGCCAGGCCTGCTCGTAGGTGTCGCGGAAGACCAGGAACTCCAGCTCGGTGCCGATGTCGGCGGCCAGGCCGTGCTCGGCGAGCCGGGCGATCTGGCGGCGCAGCAGCTGGCGCGGCGCGGCGTCCACCGGGTGGCCGCCGTGCCGGGCGAGGTCGGCGGTGACCTGGGCGGTGCCGGGCTGCCAGGGGGTCAGCCGCAGGGTGCCGAGGTCGGGGCGCATCGCGAAGTCGCCGTAGCCGGTGGCCCAGGAGGAGAAGGCGTAGCCGTCCACGGTGTTCAGGTCGACGTCGACGGCCAGCAGGTAGTCGCAGGCCTCGGCGCCGTGCTCGGCGACCTCGTCGAGGAAGAACCGGGCGGCGAAGCGCTTGCCCTGGAGACGCCCCTGCATGTCGGTGAAGGCGAGCGCGACGGTGTGCACCTCGCCGGCGTCCACCAGGGTGCGCAGCCCGGCCAGGGTCAGCGGCGGCCGGGGCGGCGAGCCCGCGGCGGTCTGTTCGGACATGGCTGAACCCTCCTCCTCGATCACTCTTCGAGATCAAGCGGTCACAGCGAACCGTACGGCCTGCCGCTCGCGGGGCGGAAGAGGGCGGGCGGGTGTCGGCGGCCCGTGGCGCGCCGACGCGCGTGGCTGACGGTGGATCGCGCGGTTCGGGGGGAGAATGCGCGCCATGGATCGCAGGCCTTTGATCGGCGTCAGCACCTACCTGGTGGACGCGAGTTGGAGCGATTGGCGGGGCCGCCGGGTGGCCCTGCTGCCCGAGCGGTACACCGCGCAGGTCCGGGACTCCGGCGGGATCGCGGTCCTGCTGCCGCCCGACGCCCCGGAGCGCGCACCGGAGGTGCTGGCCCGGCTGGACGGCCTGGTGATCGCGGGCGGGCCGGACATCGACCCGGCGTACTACGGGGAGCCGGCCCATCCGGCGACCGAGGTGGACTCGCCGGAGCGGGACGCCTGGGAGGTCGCGCTGCTGCGGGCGGCGCTGGCGGCGGGCATGCCGCTGCTGGCGGTCTGCCGGGGGATGCAGATCCTGAACGTGGTGTGCGGCGGGACGCTGGTGCAGCACCTTCCGGACGTGGTGCCGGTGGACGTGCACGGCGGATCGCCCGGGCGCTACGGCTCGCACCTGGTGCGGCCGGTGCCGGGGACGCTGCTGGGCGGGCTGCTGCCGGAGAGCGAGCTGGAGGTGCCGACCTTCCACCACCAGGCCGTCGACCGGGTGGGGGCGGGCCTGCGGGTGAGCGCCCACGCGCCGGACGGGACGGTGGAGGCGGTGGAGGGCCCGGGGTTCGCGCTCGGGGTGCAGTGGCACCCGGAGCAGGGGGACGATCTGCGGCTGATGCGGGCCCTGGCCCGGGCCGCCACTGCGGCGACTCTCGACACGCTGGCGCTGGGGTAGCGCAACTGGGCGCGGGGGCAGGGGAGTTCGGGCCGACGGCCGGCTGCGGTGTGCGCCGGGTCCGGCCGCCCGGACGGGAACGACAACGGTCACCAGTACAACCTTTGGATCTTTGTCGATTCTGCGGTTCACTTCGGTTGCGGGCCGGTCGCGCCGCGCCCCCCTTCGCACCCGTGCGCCCAGAGAGGACTTCCATGGCCGGGCACGAGCATTCGCACGATGATCATGCGCATGACCACAAGCACTCGCACGGGAACGGCGGACGCGGCGGACACTCCCACGGGTCCGGCGGACACGGCGGACACTCGCACGGCGTCGCCGCCGACGCGGACCGCCGCTGGCTGCTCAGCGCCCTCGCCCTGATCGTCGTCTTCATGGCCGGCGAGGTCGTGGTCGGCTTCGCCGCCCAGTCCCTGGCGCTGATCTCGGACGCGGCGCACATGCTCACCGACGCCGCCTCGATCGTGCTCGCGCTGATCGCCATGCGGCTCGCCGCACGCCCGGCCCGGGGCGGCTACACCTACGGCCTCAAGCGCGCCGAGATCCTCTCCGCGCAGGCCAACGGGGTCACCCTGCTGGTGCTGTCGGCCTGGCTGGGCTACGAGGCGATCACCCGGCTGCTCGAACCGCCGGAGGTCACCGGCTCACTGGTGCTGATCACCGCGCTGGTCGGGATCGTGGTCAACCTCGCCGCCACCTGGTGCATGTCCAAGGCCAACCGCAGCTCGCTGAACGTCGAGGGCGCCTTCCAGCACGTGCTGACCGACCTGTACGCGTTCATCGCCACCGCCGTCGCCGGTGCGATCGTGCTGACCACCGGCTTCGCCCGGGCCGACGCGATCGCCTCGCTGATCGTCGTCGCACTGATGCTCAAGGCCGGCATCGCGCTGGTCCGGGACTCCGGGAGGATCTTCCTGGAGGCCGCCCCGGCCGGGATCGACCCGGACGCGGTGGCCGACCGGATGGTCACCGAGCCGATGGTCGAGGAGATCCACGACCTGCACATCTGGGAGATCACCTCCGGCCAGCCCGCCCTGTCCGCGCACATCCTGGTCACCCCCGGCGGCGACTGCCACGCCGTGCGCCGTTCGTTGCAGCGCCGGCTCTCGGACGAGTACGGCATCACCCACTCCACCCTCCAGGTCGACCACGTCGGCGAGGACGAGGCCGGTGCGCTGCTGCAGATCGCCGGGCCTGGCGATCCGGCCGTCGACGCCGAGCACTGCGCCGACGCGCACGGCCCGGTCCACCGCGCCGGACCGCACGAGCACTGACAACACCCGTCCGTCACCGCGGTGCGGCATGATGCTGATCGTGACCGCACCGCGACTGATGCTGCTCGACTCCGCCAGCCTGTACTTCCGGGCCTACTTCGGCGTACCGGACACCCTGCGCTCGCCGCAGGGTGAGCCGGTCAACGCCGTCCGCGGCCTGCTGGACTTCATCGCCCGGCTGGTCCACGACCACCGCCCCGAGGAACTCGTCGCCTGCATGGACGCCGACTGGCGCCCGCAGTGGCGGGTGGACCTCGTCCCCTCGTACAAGACCCACCGGGTCGCCGAGGCGGCCGAGGACGGCGAGGAGGAGGTGCCCGACACGCTGGCCCCGCAGGTCCCGGTGATCGAGCAGGTGCTGGACGCGCTCGGCATCGCCCGGGTCGGCTCCCCCGGCTACGAGGCGGACGACGTGATCGGCACCCTCACCGCCCGCGCCACCGGGCCGGTGCAGATCGTCACCGGCGACCGCGACCTCTTCCAGCTGGTGGACGACGCCCGCGGGATCACCGTGCTCTATCCGGTCAAGGGCATGGGCAACCTCCAGGTCACCGACGACGCGCTGCTGCTGGAGAAGTACGGCGTGCGCGGCGCCCGGTACGCCGACATGGCCGCCCTGCGCGGGGACCCGTCGGACGGCCTGCCCGGGGTCAAGGGCATCGGCGAGAAGACCGCCGCCCAGCTGATCAACGAGTACGGCGACCTCGCGGCCATCCGCGCCGCCGCCCTCGACCCCGGCTCCAAGCTCACCCCGGCCCGCCGCCGCAACATCGTCGAGGGCTCC
Source organism: Kitasatospora sp. NPDC101235 (assembly GCF_044767505.1). Lineage (NCBI taxonomy): Bacteria > Bacillati > Actinomycetota > Actinomycetes > Kitasatosporales > Streptomycetaceae > Kitasatospora > Kitasatospora sp. NPDC101235. The sequence continues at coordinate 91,320 of NZ_JBIWNZ010000007.1, read as the reverse complement.
GCCTACCTCGACGTCGCCCCCACGGTCGTCCGCGTCGCCGACGACGCCCCCCTGCCGGAGTTCGACCCGGCCCTCCCGCGCGAACCCCTCTACCCGATGACCCTGGAGGAACTCTCCACCCGCTGGGGCCTCGGCACCTCCCTCGACCGCCTCCTGGAGGCCCTCGCCACCCGCTGAGCCGCCGCAGGAGTAGGGGCCCGCACGTTCCTGGTGGAACGTGCGGGCCCTCGGCGTTCCCGGGGACCGCCGACCCCAAGTGCCCTTGACCGCAGCTCACTTTGCAATGCAAAGTTCATGGCACAGCAAAGCAATTGCGCATGACAAAGGGGTGGATCATGACGACAACGCACCGGGACGACCCGGCCGAACTCCTCGCCGCGACGGAAGGACTGCAGGCCCGGGCCCGGACGCGGCTGCGCGGGGCTGGAGTGCCGCTGCTCGGGTTCGGGCTGCTCGCTCTGGCCGCCGTACCGGTCTCCGGCCAGGCCTACAACTTCGGCGCCAACGGACGGTCCGTCGCCTCCTACCCGCTCTTCGCCTACGCGGAGTTCATCGGGCTCTGCGTACCGCACGCACCGGACGCCCCGTGCCTCGCCGGCGAGTTCGACGGCGCCGCCCTCCGCTTCCTGGCCTGGGGCGTCTGGTACGCCCTGCTCCCGATCGCCTGGCTGGCACTGGCCCGCTGGTACCGCCGGCGCGGCGAGGCCCGCGGGATCGTCCCTCGCCGCGTCGGCTGGCTCGCCACCGCGGTCGGTCTCGGCGTCCTGCTCACCGCCGTTCTGCTCGGCCTGCTGTTCGCCCGCAAGGTGCCGTTCGTGTTCGACCTGCTCACCAACACCTACGCCTCGCCCTGGTACACGGTCGGCATCGGCCTGATCGTCCTCGGGCTGACCGAACGCAGCCCCCTGGTGACCGCCGCCGGGCTCGTCCACACCGCGCTGCTCACCGCGTACCTCGCGGCGCCATGGGAGAGCGGCTGGCTGCCGTGGCTCGACCGGGGCGACGGCTGGACCGCCGGCCCGCAGCCGAAGGCCCTGCTGCTGGCCGCGGTCCTGCTCGCCACCGGGCTGGCGCAGTGGACGGCGGCCCGCCGCGCGCCCACGGCAACAACAACAACCCGTACGGTCACCTCTTGACTTCCTCCCCCTCCTGAAGGAGGGGGATTCCCCTCAGCCTCGCGGCTGAGCCGCTGCGCCTGAGCGCTGCGGTCGGGATGTTTCCTGCTTCACAGACCGCTGCCCGCTCGGAAGGTTCCGTTGAGGTCTTACGCCGTCTCCACAGGCTGCAACCGCCAGTCCGGCGGCCAGGATGTTCTTGGCTGCGTTGACGTCCCGGTCGTGGGTCGCCCCGCAGTCGCACGTCCATGTCCGGACGTTGAGCGGCATCCTGCCTTGCAGGGTGCCGCAGACGGAGCACAGTTTGGAGCTGGGGAACCACCGGTCGACGGTGATCAGCTCGCGGCCGTACCAGTCGGCCTTGTACTCCAGCATGGACCGCATCTCGGTCCAGGAGGCGTCCGAGATCGCTCGGGACAGCTTCCGGTTCTTGAGCATGTTCCGCACGGTCAGGTCCTCGATCACGATCGTTTGGTTCTCACGAACGAGTCGAGTGGTGAGCTTGTGCAGGAAGTCCCTGCGCCGGTCGGCGATCCGGGCGCAGGCCCGGCCAACCTTGAGCCGGGCCTTCGCCCGGTTGTTGGAGCCTTTGACCTTGCGCGCAAGAACGCGCTGCGCCCTGGCGAGGCGTTCGCGGTCCTTGCGTTCGTGGCGCGGGTTGGTGATCTTCTCTCCGGTGGAGAGCGTCGCCAAGCTGGTGATCCCGGCGTCGATCCCCACAGCGACGTTGACCGCCTCGGGCATCACGGGCCGGTCGTCGCACAGCAGGGAGACGAACCAGCGTCCGGCGGCGTCCTGCGACACCGTGACCGTGGTCGGAGTGCTGCCCTCGGGCAGCGGCCGGGACCACACGATGTCCAGCGGGTCGGCCATCTTCGCCAGCGTCAGCCGGCCGTCCCGGAACCGGAACGCGGAGCTGGTGTACTCGGCGGACTTCCGGGACTTCTTCCGGGACTTGAACGTCGGATACTTCGCCCGCTGCTGCCAGAAGTTGGTGAACGCCCCCTGCAAGTGCCGCAGTGCCTGCTGCAACGGAACCGACGACACCTCGCAGAGGTAGGCCAGCTCCTCGGACTTTTTCCACGCCGTGAGCATGGCGCTGGTGGCGTTGTAGTTGACCCGCTCCTGACGCAGCGTCCACGCCTCCGTGCGGGCCTGCAACGCCATGTTGTAGACCTTCCGCACGCATCCGAACGTGCGCGACAGCTCAGCCGCCTGCGCATCGGTCGGATAGAAGCGGTACTTGAACGCCCGCTTCACGTGGATGGCCGCCATGGATCACACACTAGCATCCATATTTGTGACCACCTGACGGGTTATCACCTGACGATATGTCGCGCCGCCTTGGCGGCGGTACGGCTTTCCCTCGCCCGCTACGCGGGCGATCCATTTCCTCCCCCAGCTAAAGCCGGGGATATCCATGGAGGACTCCGATGAGCGTTGCCGACGAAGCCGAGGAGCAGCACCCGACCCTGGCTCTGGACGACACCGTCCACCAGCGGGTCCGGCTGGGCATCCTGACCATCGCCCGCGAGGCCGACCGGGTCGAGTTCGGCTTCCTCAAGGAGCAACTGGGCGCCACCGACGGCAACCTGTCCCGCCACCTCAAGGTCCTGGAGGACTCCGGCCTCGTCACCGTCGCCAAGGGCTACGTCGGCCGCCGCCCCCGCACCTGGGTCACCCTCACCCCCCACGGCGCCGAGGCCCTCGACCGCGAACTGCGCGCCCTGCGCGCCCTCGTCCGGCGCCTCGACGCCGCCGGCCCCGGCCACACCCCGGAGTAGGAAGTCGGCCGGCCCGACTTCCTGCCCCAGGCCGCCCCTCACCCGGATCCAGCCAGTCGCGGTGTTCCTCTCCTCCTCAGAGCCGGGAACCCGAAGGGATCTGAAGGAGGGGCGGATGGAGTCGCATCCCGCACGGATGGTGCGGACCGGCAGACGCCGCGCCGACGCGTTCTCGCGCGTTGACCCGGTTGAGTCCGGCCGCCGAACACTGCGGCACCACCTGCCGACCGCGCTCCCCGTTGCTGGTCATTCCGACGCTCAGCCCCATGCCGGTGAGCGCCGCGACCAGCGCGGGCACCTCCGTGTGGAGAGTGGGTTCCCCTCCGGTGAGGTGGACCTCATCGGCGTCGAACGCCCTCGCCACGGTTCGCACCGCCCGGCGGAAGGCCATGTCCGGGGCCATCCTGGCGGCCAGGAAGCCGACCCCGTTCGTCTCGCTGTAGACCGACACCCGCCCGGTCCTGCCCGGGCCCGCGGCGAAGGGCAGCAGCGTGCGGCCCCGGTTGTCGGCGGTGACCGGTGTTCCCTCGTTGTGGCAGAACGTGCAGGCCAGCCCGCAGTCGTCGATCACCTTGATGCGGACGGTCCGGTCCCGGACGACCCGGACCGCCGGATGCTGGGTTGCTGACAAGGTTCGTCTCCTGTCACTTCACTCGAACGTGAGCCGGGGAATCGTCTCGATGTCGATCCCGTACCGGCGGTAGACCTTGGTCGTGTTCTCGCTCGTCAGCTCCTCCAGCGGGAGCTTGAGCGCGAGGGCGGTGGCGTGGACGTGCTCGGCGCTGATGCCCTCGATCTCCACGTACGGGGAGATCAACGGCCAGTGGTCGATCTCGACGGCCGCACCGCCCAGCGTCCAGGAGGACCGGCGGTTCTCCTGGTACGCCTTCGGGTGGTAGCCGAGCTTGCCGAGGAGCGTGTTCGTGGCGTCGAAGTCGCCGACGGTCGTCTCCGTCTCGGTCACGCCGTCGATCGCGTCGGAGTGGATCTCCTTGACGCACAGGGTGACCTCGGTACCGGTGTCACGCAGCCGGACCCACGCACCCGACCGGCCGGGGATGTCGTAGACGTAGCGGCGCTGGAAGCGGTCGCACCGGTGCTCGGCGCCGGCCTCGGTCAGGAGCGCACGCATCACTTCCGGATCGACGTTGAGGACCTTCGCCTCGAACTCAACTGCGGTCATGGAAAGTTGCCTTCCTCGATGCGGTAGGGACGTACGAGCGCACGATGTCGGCGATGCCGCGCGCCACCTCCTCGGGCGGACGACCGGTGCCGTCCACCGGCAGCAGGCCGAACGCCCGGTACACGCGGGCGCTCTCCGCCACGTTCGGTTCCTCACGCTGGTGCCAATAGGTCAGCGTCCCTTGTGCGGCCCGCCGATGAAGCCGCTCCTGGCGCACCTGTTCGTCCACTTCCAGGAGGATCGGCACGTCCGGAACCAGCGCTTGGTCCGGATACTCCGGCGCGCAGTCGTGCCCCATCGCCCTGTGTGTGGCAGTGGTGCGCGGGAAGTAGGACTCGACCACCACCGTTCGGCCGGTCTCGATGAGCGCCCGGACCGTCTCGGACTTGATGTGGTTGGCCATCATCCACCAGTGGAACCGTGCCGACAGGATGCCCGTGGCGTCGACTTCCGCACGCAAGCGGGGGAACGTCGGCAATGTCCCGTCCGTGAGGTGAACGCCGTTGACGAGGGCTGCGACCAGCGGGGCGACGGTGGTCTTCCCGCTCGCGCTGAGACCGTCGAGGGTGATGAAGAGTCCTCGGGTCACGTCCATGTGAACTCCATTCGTGGCCCCCAGCTCCACGGGGCCGGGTAGGCGCCGCGCAGGCATTTGACCCGATGAGCGGCCTCCTGGCGGATGTTGGTGTCGAGGTGGGCGCGGCGCACCGTGTCCATCACCGCGGTAAGTACGACCACGTCACAGACGGTCTGGTATCCCGACCAGGCGCCGATGTAGGGGTGGTCCGGGAGCCGGTCCTCCCGCTCGTACGAGATGTACGTGTCGGCATAGGTCCGGTGGTCCTCGCGCGGGCCGATGAGCAGCTCGGAGCGCCAGCGGGCGGCGACCAGGTCCCACTCCCGGTGGCCGCGCTGAAGCGGGCGGCGCAGCAGAATCCCGACGTGAACGCCGTCGTCATGGCAGGGGACCATGCCGAGGGCACCGAGGACGACGGCATCCGGTGTCGGCCAGTCGAGGTAGTCCCACTCCTCACGCAGCTGGGCCGCGCGCTCGCGCAGGAACCGGCGGGCGGCCTCGTTCAACGGAGCATCGTCCAGACCATCCAGCAGCCCGGCGAACGGATCGTGCTCCCTGAGCCACGGCGCCGACCCGGGATCGACCCGGTGCGCGAGGGCGGTCGCCCATGCGGACAGAGACGTGTCGAGGCTCCGCTGCCCCGGATGCTGCCAGAAGGCGACGGCCCGGCCTTCGGCAGCCGCGCGGGCGTCGGTGTAGTAGGGGGAAGTGACAGCGACCCGGTTCCGCTTCAGCAGCTGCGCGCTCCTGATGAGTGCCCACGCCTCATCCACGTCCGGGTGCACGATGGCGAGCGCACGCGAGGCGGGCAGCGACCACAGCTGGTCGGGCTGTCACTGACCAGCTCGGCCCGCCCAGCGTCGTCGCCAGTGAACACGCAGGCCTGCGTCAGCACCTCGAAGGACGCCGCGACGTCCAACCTACGGGCCGGGGCGGTGGTCTTGAGCAGCGTTCTGGTGCGCGGTCCGATGCTCACGGTGTAGTCCTCGGATACGAATTGGACGGATGGACAGGACGGGAGATCGGTCCGGCGCTGCCCGCCGGACGCCCGGACGGCCTGCCGCCAGCAGGCCGGTGCCAGGGATCCCGTATGGCGATGTCCGAGTGCAGCGCCCCGATCCGCCGGCCGATCTGCTCGACCATGACGGCCGCCAGCCGTACCGGACCGGGCAGCTCGATCTCGGCCCAGATCTCTTTGCCGCCCTCGGGAAGGTTCTCGACACCGAAGCGGGACGCGACCCCCATCACCAGCCTCAGGCCGCGGCCACAGGTCGCCTCGTCGCTCGCCGACCGGTACTCGGGCCTGCCGCCGCCCGGGTCGGTCACGTGGGTGATGTCTTCAGCGTGGAAGCGCTCGGGCGCGTTGTGGGAGGCCGAACGGAACCGACCGACGACTACTGGGGAGGGACGCGCGCCATCATCCGGCTCGACGGCGACAGGTTCCCGCTCGACGCGACGAAGGGGCTGGAGGAGTTCTCCCACCTCGACGTGATCTTCCGGTTCCACAGGACCGACCCGACCGACCTGAACTTCGGTGCGCGCCGTCCCCGGGACAACCCGGACTGGCCCGAGGTCGGCGTGTTCGGCCACCGGAACATGCGGCGCATCAACTGGCTCGGGTCCTCCCGCTGCCGCCTCCTCAAGGTCGACGGCCTGGACCTGCACGTCGAGGACCTGGACGCCATCGACGGCACGCCGGTCCTCGAAGTGAAGCCCTGGTTCGAGGAGTTCGGCCCGCGCGGAGAGGTGCATCAACCCGCATGGACGACGGAGATGCTCCGCGACTACTTCGCCCCGGCGCCGCCCACGGCCTGACCCTCGGCATCGTTCGTTTCGGCTGCCTCTTCTCCACGAGAAATCGGCCTGACCGACTTCCCGTGCGACCGCTCTCGATTCCGTTGCCGCTTCGGGCCCCGCCGAAGCGGCAACGGCCAGGAACCGCGCTTCTGTCGTCACTGTGCCTCTGCCCCTGCCGATGGCAGGGGCAGAGGCATTTCTTCTGCGCAGGAAGCCGGCCGGGCCGATTTCCTGCGCAACACCGTGAAGGACAAGACGGGGAGGCGGAGCCGAAGCCGCACAGGGGGTGGGGGTGGGGAAGCAGCATGGCCGGAGGCCTGGCGCTTCCCCACCCCTTCATCTTCATCGTTGGGAAGCGAAGGGGCCCGCACGTTCGACGCGAACGTGCGGGCCCCTTCGGGTGTCCGGCTAGCCCACCGAGGAGTAGGCGATGATGCCGCGGCGGAGGCCGTCGACGGCCTTGCGGGCGGTCCTGCGGAGTTCGACGTCCTCGCCGGCGGCGTCCTGGATCTGGCCCAGGACGTCGATCAGCTGCTTGGTCCAGCGGACGAAGTCGCCAGCCGGCATGTCGGCGTCGCGCAGCACCTGGTCGAGGTTGTGGCCGAGCGCCCAGCGGTAGGCGACCCAGGCGAAGCCGAGGTCGGGCTCGCGCTGGCCGACGCCCTCGGCGGTGTTGATCCGGTGCTGCTCCTCCAGGGCGTCCAGGTGGCCCCAGATCCGGACCATCTTGCCGAGCGCCTCCTTGGCCGCACCCTCCGGCACCCGGGGGGCGCCGGCGTCGTCGGACTGGCGGGCCTCGTACACCAGCGCCGAGGCGCAGGCGGCGAGTTCGGCGGCGGCCAGGCCGTTCCAGACGCCCTCGCGGATGCACTCGGAGGCGAGCAGGTCGAGCTCGCCGTAGAGCCGGCCGAGCCGCTTGCCGTCGTCGGTGACGGTGTCCCCGCTCAGGTAGCCGAGGTCGGTGAGCAGTGCGCAGACCCGGTCGAAGGTGCGGGCGATGGTGTGGGTGCGCGAGCGCATCCGGCGTTCCAGCAGCTCGGTGTCGCGGTGCAGCCGGTGGTAGCGCTCGGCCCAGCGGGCGTGGTCCTCGCGGTCGGAGCAGCCGTGGCAGGGGTGCCGGCGCAGCTCGGTGCGCAGCCGGGTGATCTCCGGGTCGTCGGCGGCGGCCGCGCGGCCGCGCCGGAAGCGCTCGGGCTCCAGGTGGCCGGCCTTGGTGCGCAGTGCCGAGGCGAGGTCACGCCGGGACTGCGGGCTGCGCGGGTTGAAGGACTTGGGGATGCGCACGCGCTCGATCGCGGCGACCGGGTGCGGGAAGTCGATCATGGCGAGCCGCTTGACCTGCCGCTCGGCGGTGAGCACCACCGGGCGCGGGCCGTCCTGGAAGTCGGGGTGGCGCGGGCCGCCCCGGCCGGAACGGTTGACCGGCGGCAGGCCCGGGTCGAGGACCAGGGCGAGGCCGGCGAACTTCCCGGTGGGGACGTGGATGACGTCGCCCGGCTTGAGCTGCTCGATGGACTCGACGGCGGCCGCGCGGCGCTGGCTGCTGCCCTCGCGGGCGAGCTCGTTCTCGCGGTCCTTGAGCTTGCGGCGCAGCTCCATGTACTCGTCGAAGTCCCCGAGGTGGCAGGTCATCGACTCGCGGTAGCCCTCCAGCCCCTCCTCGTTGCGCTGCACCTGGCGGGCGATGCCGACCACCGAGCGGTCCGCCTGGAACTGGGCGAAGGAGGTCTCCAGCAGCTCGCGCGAGCGGTGCCGGCCGAACTGGGAGACCAGGTTGACGGCCATGTTGTAGGAGGGCCGGAAGCTGGACTTGAGCGGGTAGGTGCGGGTGCCGGCCAGGCCGGCCAGCGCCTCCGGGTCGAGGCCGCGCTGCCAGAGCACCACGGCGTGGCCCTCGACGTCGATGCCGCGCCGCCCGGCCCGGCCGGTGAGCTGGGTGTACTCGCCGGGGGTGATGTCGGCGTGGGTCTCGCCGTTCCACTTGACCAGCTTCTCCATGACCACCGAGCGGGCGGGCATGTTGATGCCGAGCGCCAGGGTCTCGGTCGCGAAGACGGCCTTGACCAGGCCCTTCACGAAGAGCTCCTCGACCACCTCCTTGAACCGGGGCAGCATCCCGGCGTGGTGGGCGGCTATGCCGCGCTCCAGCCCGTCCAGCCACTCGAAGTAGCCGAGGACGTGCAGGTCCTCGTCCGGGATGTCGGCGCAGCGCTCCTCGACGATCGCCCGGACCTGGGCGCGCTCGGAGTCCTTGTTGAGCCGCAGGCCGGAGCTGAGGCACTGCTGGACGGCGGCCTCGCAGCCGGCCCGGCTGAAGATGAAGGTGATCGCGGGCAGCAGGCCCTCGGCGTCGAGCCGGTCGATGACGTCCACCCGGCCCGGCGTCCAGACCCGGCCGGGACGGCCGTTGGGCATCGAGCGGCCCCGGCCGCGGCCGAAGCGGTCGCGCGGGTTGCGGTCGAGCTCGGAGCGGGCGAGCCGGACCAGCTCGGGGTTGACGGCCTTGCCGGGGTTCTTCAGGTTGTTCTTGGGGCGGCCGTCCCGGTCTGGGTCGGCGAACAGGTCGTACATCCGGTTGCCGGCCATCACGTGCTGCCACAGCGGCACGGGGCGGGTCTCGGAGACGATCACCTTGGTGCCGCCGCGCACGGTGTCCAGCCAGTCGCCGAACTCCTCGGCGTTGGAGACGGTCGCGGAGAGCGAGACGAGGGTGACCGACTCGGGGAGGTGGATGATGACCTCCTCCCAGACGGCGCCGCGGAAGCGGTCGGCGAGGTAGTGCACCTCGTCCATCACGACGTAGCCGAGGCCGTCGAGGGTGCTGGAGCCCGCGTAGAGCATGTTGCGCAGCACCTCGGTGGTCATGACCACCACGGGCGCGTCGCCGTTGACGCTGTTGTCACCGGTGAGCAGACCGACCTTGGCGGCGCCGTAGCGCTTGACCAGGTCCCCGTACTTCTGGTTGGAGAGCGCCTTGATCGGCGTGGTGTAGAAGCACTTGCGGCCCGCGGCCAGGGCCAGGTGCACGGCGAACTCGCCGACGATGGTCTTCCCGGAGCCGGTGGGGGCGGCGACCAGCACGCCGGATCCGGCCTCCAGCGTCTCGCAGGCCTCCAGCTGGAAGTCGTCCAGCGGGAAGTCGTACAGCTGCTGGAAGCCGTACAGCGCGGTGGCCTGCTCCTGGGCCCGGCGACGGCTGGCCGCGTACGCCTCGGCGGGGCTGAGCTCCCGGTCGTCCCGGAGCTCTGGATCGGGGGTGTTCATCGCCGTCCGGATGTGGTTGGTGTGATCTCGCATCTCAGCGAGAGGTTACCCGGGAGGACCGACATCGATAGCACCGTTTTTCCGTGCGACGAGATCACTCCTCTCTCAGATCCATAGTTGCAAATGTCTTCAAGTGATCGGTATGCAGTCAGGTACGAACGTCTCCGGTCATTCCTGGTGGAGTCCGGTGATTGCTCCCTACCGTCGTCGCCACAGCCACCAACACACGGGAGGACAGCGACGATGGCGAACCTGGAGACGTCCCTCAAGGAGGCCATGGCGATCGACGGCGCGATCGGCGTCGCCCTGGTCGACTACGGCAGCGGCATGGCCCTCGGCACCCTCGGCGACGGCGGCGAGCTGGACCTCAACGTCGCCGCGGCCGGCAACACCGACGTGGTCCGCGCCAAGATGCGCGCGATGGAGATGCTCAACCTGCACGACAACGAGATCGAGGACATCCTGGTCAGCCTGACCAACCAGTACCACATGGTCCGGCCGATCACGACGCCCGGCGGGCGCGGGCTGTTCCTCTTCCTGGCCCTCAACCGCAGCCGCTCCAACCTGGCGATGGCCCGCCACCAGCTCAAGCGGATCGAACTCGCGCTGGAGATCTGAACCCGGAACGAGACCAGGAAGGGGGGCCTCGTGACGATGGGGGCACCTCCCGGCCGAAGGCCGGCGGAGCTCTACCAGGCCAAGGCCGAGTTCTTCCGGATGCTCGGCCATCCCGTCCGGATCCGGGTGCTGGAACTGCTCCAGGCCGGGCCGACGCCCGTGCGCTGTCTGCTCGCCGAGCTGGGGATCGAGCCCTCCAGCCTGTCCCAGCAGCTCGCGGTGCTGCGCCGGTCCGGCATCGTCACCGCCACCCGGGACGGCAGCACGGTGGTCTACGCGCTGGCCGGCGGCGACGTCGCCGACCTGCTGCGGGCCGCCCGGCGAATCCTCACCGGGCTGCTCGCCGACCGGAACCTGCTGCTGGCGGAACTACAGGCGTCCGGCGACTAACCCTTCAGCAGCTCCGTCAGCCCCTCCGCCAGCCGCTCGTACTCCTGCGGCCGGTTGTACAGCTGCGCGCTGACCCGCAGCACCCCGCCGCCGGCCCACGGGCGGACGGCGATCCGGGTGCCCAGCCGGTGCCACACCTCGGCCATCAGCGCCTTCACCTGCGGCTCGGTCTCGCCGCACCCGGCCGGCAGCCGGACGGTGCTCATCCACACCCCGGGCGTCGCGGGCAGCGGCGCCAGGCCGGCCCGCTCGGCCAGCACCCGGCGGCCGTACGCGGCGAGGGCGGTGTTGTGGGCGGCCACCGCCGCGTGGCCGAGTCCGCGCAGCAGCTCGAAGCCGGCCGGGGCGGCCAGCCAGGGCGTGTAGTCGCAGGTGCCGCGCCACTCGACGTTGCCGGGGAAGCCCTTGTCGTGCTCCCAGGACAGCGCCAGCGGGCGCACCCGGCCGGTCCACTCGGGGCGCACGGCGAGCACCCCGGTGGCGCGCGGGGCGAAGGCCCACTTGTGCAGGTTGCCGAACCAGAAGTCGGCGTTCGGGTCGATCGGGGCGGGCAGCATGCCGGGCGCGTGGGCGCCGTCCACCACGGTGGTCACGCCGCGGGCGCGCAGGTCGGCGAGCAGGGACGGGCCGGCCACCAGGCGGGCGGTGGGCGAGGTCAGCTGGTCCAGGACCGCGACGGTGGTGCGCCCGTCCACGGCGGCGAGCACCGCCTCCCGGACGGCCTGCTCGTCCGGCGCGTCCAGGGGGACGGGGGCCACCACGAGTTCGGCGCCGGTCTCGGCGGCCTTGCGGGCCGCGGCCTGCGTCACCGCGCCGTAGCCGTGGTCGGTGACCAGGATCCGGTCGCCGGGCGCGAACGGGATGGTGTCCAGGGCGATCGCGACTGCCTCGGTGACGTTGGAGACCAGCGCGAGCCGGTCCGGGTCGGTGTCCAGTTCGGCGGCGATCAGGACGCGGGCGGCGGCGATCCGCGCCGGGAGGTCGGCGAAGAAGCCGTCCGGGTCCTGCTCGTGCTCGGTGCGCAGCCGGTCCTGTGCCCGCTGCACCGGGAGGGGCACGGCGCCGAACGAGCCGTGGTTCAGGTGCGCGGTCTGCGGCGACACGCTGAACAGCCCGTCGGCGGCGGGCAGCGGGGCCGGGGGTTCGGTGGTCCGCAGGTCCTCGTTCACGGTTTCCTCCGCTGGCTGACGTGCCGGTGGCTGACGTTCCGGCCGGCACGCAGACTGATGTGTGACATTTCACATGACAGACTACTGGTCGGGACACGCACCTCGCGACCACCATCGGGCCGTGACCATCACCGACCCCTTCCTTGCCCTCAGCGCCCGTACCGGCCGGTTCGCCTTCGGCGCGCCGCGTGCGTACACCCTCGCCGAGGACGGTACCCGGCTGCTGCTGCTCCGCTCGACCGGTCCGGAGGATCCGGTCGACCGCCTCCACCTGCTCGACGTCACCACCGGCGAGGAGCGGCTGGTCGCCGACCCGGCCGCACTGCTGCCCGGCCGCACCGGCCGGCGCGACGACCTGCCCGCCGTCGAGCGGCGGCTGCGCGAGCGCACCCGGCTGGTCGCCGCCGGGATCGGCACGTACGCCGCCACCGCCGACCTCGCCACCGCCGTCTTCACCCTGGACGGCCGGCTGTTCCGCACCGACACCACCGCCGGGACCAGCGACGAACTCCCGGTCGCCGGGCCCGCGTTCGACCCCCGCCCGGACGCCACCGGGCAGCGCGTCGCCTACGTCGCCGAGGACGCCCTGTACGTCACCCCCGGCCTCGACCCGCTCTCCCCCGCCGACGGCGCCCGCTGGGGCGTCGCCGAGTTCGCGGCCGCCGAGGAGCTCGGTCGCCCCCGGGGCCACTGGTGGCGCCCGGACGGCGGTGCGCTGCTGGCCGCCCGGGTCGACGAATCCGCCGTCCCCCGGCGGTACTTCGCCGACCCGGCCCACCCCGGCGAGGCGCCCGAGGACTTCGCCTACCCGCAGGCCGGCGGCCCCAACGCGGACGTCCAGCTCTGGGTGCTCGGCCTCGACGGCACCCGGGTCCGGCTGCAGTGGGACAGCGAGGAGTTCCCGTACGTCTGCGCCGCCTCCTGGGCCTCCACCGAGGAGGTGCTGCTCACCGTCGCCGACCGCCTGCAGCAGAACGTGCTGCTGCTGAGCGCCGACCCGGCCACCGGCAGCACCGACGAACTCTCCCGCACCACCGACGAGTTCTGGGTGGACGACCTGCCCGGCACCCCCGCCCGGCTGGCCGACGGCCGACTGCTCACCGTCCACGACACCCCGCAGGCCCGCGGCCTCGCGCTGGACGGCAAGCCGCTGGACACCACCGGCCTGCAGATCCGCCGGGTGGTCGGCCGGCTGCACGGCCGGCTGCTCTGCGAGACCGGCGAGGGCGACCCCTTCGACCAGTACGTCCACCTGGTCGACCCGGACGGCGGCGCACCCGAGCTGCTCACCTCCGGCCCCGGCATGCACTCCGCCCTCGCCGGCGCCGACACCCTGCTGCTCACCTCGGCCACCGCCGAGGGCATCCGGCGCGTCATCAGCCGCGACGGCCGCGAACTGCCGCTCACCGACCGCAGCGCCGCCCTGCCGTACCAGGTGCGCCCGCAGCTAGCCCGGGTCACCGAGCGCGCCCTGCCCAGCGCCGTGGTGTACCCGCGCGACCACGTCCCGGGCCGGCGGCTGCCCGTCCTGCTGGACGTCTACGGCGGGCCCGGCTACCAGGCGGTGGCCAACGAGCCGCGCCGCTGGCAGCTCAAGCAGTGGTGGGCCGACCAGGGCTTCGCGGTGGTCACCGTCGACAACGGCGGCACCCCGTTCGTCTCCCCCGACTTCACCCGCACCATCTTCCGCCGCATGTCCCAGGTGGCGCTGGACGACCAGGTCGACGCCCTGCACGCGCTCGCCGAGCAGCACCCGGACCTCGACCTCGGCCGGGTCGGCGTACGCGGCTGGTCGTACGGCGGCTACTTCGCGGCGCTCGCCGTGCTGCGCCGCCCGGACGTCTTCCACGCCGCCTGCGCGGGCGCCCCGCCCACCGACTTCCGGCTCTACGACACCGCGTACACCGAGCGCTACCTGGGCCTGCCGCAGGACAACCCCGAGGGCTACGCCGACGACTGCCTGCTCACCGACGCACCCGGCCTGAGCAGGCCGCTGCTGCTGATCCACGGGCTGGCGGACGACAACGTCCACCCCTCGCACACCCTGCTGCTCTCCCAGGCGCTCACCCGGGCCGGCCGACCGCACAACGTGCTGCCGCTGCCCGGCGCCACCCACATGACCCCGGGCGGGCTGCTCGAACAGCTGGCCCAGTCCGAACTCGCCTTCCTGCGGGCCTCCTTGGGGTGATCCGTTGCGCCGCCCGGGCCGGAGTGCGACACTCCGCGTGATCGCCGCCCGGCCCGGGTGGAGCGGCGCAACGGGGGAGAGCAGGCGGATGAGGATCGACCGACCCGGCCCGGTCGGGCAGCGGCAGTGGACGCCACTGACCGCCGGCAACGCCGGACTCGCCTTCGGGCTGGAGCTCGCCCTGCTGGCGTCGCTCTGCTACTGGGGTTTCAAGGCCGGCCCCAACCTGGGCCTGCGGCTGCTGCTCGGGCTCGGCGCACCGGCGCTGGCGGCCGCAGTCTGGGGCCTGTTCCTGGCCGCCGGCGGACCGACGTTCCGGCTGCCGTTGGCCGCCGAGATCGTGACCAAGCTGCTGGTCCTGGGCACGGGGGCACTCGCCCTGCACGCCACCGGACGGACCACCCTCGCGGTGGTGTACGGCGCACTGGTGGTGATCAGCGTGACCCTGGAGTACACCACCGGCTGACGGTCCGGCAGTCGAAGGGCGTCGCACCTCCGGGTGCGGCGCCCTTTCGCGTGCTTCACGCCTCTTCCACGTGACCGGTCACATGTGAAATATTACCTGCGCTTCACTGACTGATGACCTCGACCACCCCCATCCCCCGGAAAGGACCGGTCAGTTGCGCAGACTGTCCGCGGCCCTCGCCGCCGCGCTCACCACGAGCGCGATAGCGGCCACCCTGCTGGGCACCCCCGCCCAGGCCGCTCCCCCCGCCCCCCTCACCGCCGCGGCGTCGGCCGACGCCGAACAGGGCGCCGAGGCCCCGCCGGCACCACTCGTACCCCAGGAGCGCGAGCGCCAGGCCCTGCGCAGCAAGGCCCTGGAGCAGCTCAACAAGGGCACCGTCGCCAAGACCGCGGGCAAGCGGGCCCCGGCGAAGGTGAAGGTCGGCAACGACTACGTCCAACTCGCGCACCAGCGCACGGACAAGGTCTTCGTGATCCTCGCCCAGTTCGGCGACGAGGTGGACAACACCACCCAGTGGAACGGCCAGCCTCGCTACGGCGGCACCCCCGGCCCGGCCCACAACCAGATTCCCAAGCCCGGCAAGGACGACAACCACACCCTGTGGTCGCAGGACTTCAACCGCGGCTACTACCAGAAGATGTTCTTCGACGACACGCCCGGCGCCGTGTCGATGCGCAACTACTATCGCACCCAGTCCTCCGGCCGGTACGACATCGAGGGCACCGTCAGCGACTGGGTCACCGTCCCGTACAACGAGGCCCGCTACGGCAGCAACAAGGGCCCGCAGGGCTCCGGCGCCTGGACCCAGGGGCAGGAGTTCATCCGGGACGCCGTCAAGGCCTGGTACGACGGCGAGATCGCCAAGGGCCGCAGCGTCGCCGACATCAAGGCGCAGCTCGCCCAGTACGACGTCTACGACCGCTACGACCACAACAAGACCGGCGACTTCAACGAGCCGGACGGTTACCTGGACAACGTCGTCGTGGTGCACGCCGGTGTGGACGAGACCTGGGGCGGCGGTGCCCAGGGCGCCGACGCGCTGTGGGCGCACCGCAGCTGGACCTTCCCGGACGCGACCGGACAGACCGGCCCGGAGGGCAACAAGATCGGCGGCGCCCCGGTCGGCGACACCGGCCTGTACGTCTACGACTACGTCCAGGCGGGCGAGAACAGCGGCGTCGGCCTGTTCGCCCACGAGTTCGGCCACAACCTCGGCCTGCCCGACCTGTACCCCACCACCGGCGGCGACAACAGCGTCAACTTCTGGTCGCTGATGTCCTCCGGCTCGTACCTGGGCAAGGGCCCGAACACCACCGGCGGCTACCCCGGCGACCTCGACGCCTGGAGCAAGCTGCAGTTCGGCTGGCTCGACTACGACGAGGCGCAGGCCGCCACCCGCTCCACCCACGCCCTCGGGGTGAGCAGCTACAACACCGACCAGGCCCAGGCCGTCCTGGTGCACCTGCCGGACGGCACCACCAGGACCGACCTCGCCGACCCGTACGAGGGCGGCCGGCAGTGGTGGAGCGACACCGGCGACAACCTCGACAACTCCCTCGCCCGGGAGGTCGACCTGCGCACCGCCGCCGGCCCGGCCGCCCTGGACGCGGCGGTCTGGTACGACACCGAGCAGGACTACGACTTCCTGACCGTCGAGGCCTCCACCGACCAGGGCAAGCACTGGACCGCCCTCGGCGGCACCCTGGACGGCGCCCCGATCGGCAACACCAACGCCAACACGCCCGGCCTGAGCGGTAGTTCCGGAACCTACAAGCAGCTGCACATCCCGCTGGACGGCTACCTCGGCCGGCAGGTCCGGCTGCGCTTCCACGTCACCTCGGACAGCAACACCCACGGCAAGGGCGTGCTGGTGGACGCCGTCAAGGCCACCGCCGGCGGCGTCGAGCTGTTCGCCGACGGCGCCGAGAACGGTGCGAACGGCTGGACCGCCACCGGCTTCACGGTCGTCACCGGCCGCACCGCCGTCAAGCAGCACCCGCGCGCGTACATCGCCGAGAACCGCCGCTACACCGGCTACGGCGAGTTCCTGAAGACCGGCCCGTACAACTTCGGCTACAGCGGCGTCGCGGGCAAGACCAACGTGGTGGACAACTACCCGTACCAGGAGGGCGTCCTGATCTGGCTGTGGGACACCTCGTACGGTGACAACAACACCAAGGACCACCCCGGCGGCGGGCTGATCCTGCCGGTCGACGCCCGCCCGGCGCCGATCCGCTTCGCCGACGGGGCGCTGGTCAACGGGCGCGCGCAGACCTACGACGCGACCTTCTCGCTCAAGCCGACCACGCCGTTCACCCTGCACAAGGGCGGCGTCGCGGTGCGCATCCCGTCGAAGCCGGCCGTCCCGGTGTTCAACGACCACACCGGGGTGTACGGCGACGCGGCCACGCCGCAGCTGACGGTGAAGGTGCCGGACACCAACACCAGGATCGAGGTCGTCCGGGAGTCCCAGGGCGGGAAGATCACCACCGTCCGGGTGGGCCCGGCCTCCTGACCCCAAGGGCGCGCGTCCGACGAACGCGCGGGAAAGGCCCCGGATCCCCCCGACGAAAAGGGATCCGGGGCCTGCTCGTGTGCCCCGGCGCCTCAGCGCCCCAGGCTGCGCGCGGTGCGCGTGGCGGTGGCCATCCCGAGGACGGTGATCGCGGCGATCCCGAAGGTCATGTACCGGGCCGAGTCGACCGGACTGTCCGCACCCAGGTTGACCAGGGTCCCGGCGAGCGCCGAGGTCACCGAGAAGGCGATCAGCTGGGTGGTGTTGATCGCCGCGGCCGCCTTTCCGCCCTCGGCCGGGTCGCTGCTGCTGCGCATCGCCGCCACGCTCAGGTGCGGGAAGGCCAGTCCGATCCCGGTGCCGGCGCCGAACAGCGCCACCGCCCAGAGCGCCACCCGCAGCCCGGAGGCGTGCCCGGTCTGCGACAGCCCGTAGACCAGCAGGCCGCCGACCAGGACCAGCGGGGCGGTGCGGATCGCCAGGGCGCGGCCGCGGGCCGACTCGATCCCGACGCTGAACAGCTGGGCGGTGGTCCAGCCCGCCGAGGTCGCAGCGCCCAGGAACCCGGCCACCAGCGGGCCGAGGCCACCCAGCTGCTGGCCGAACAGCGGAATGAAGTTCTCCGCCACCACGCCCGCGCAGAGCACCGCGACGGTCAGGTAGAGCCACTTCAGCGGGTTTCCGGCCCGGTAGGTCTGCTGCGGCAGCACCGTCGCCGCCGCGCGCCGCTCGGCCGCCGCGAAGCCCGCCAGCAGCGCCAGTCCGGCAAGCAGGCAGAGCGCCGTCGGCCAGCCGCTCGGCACGGTCGAGCTGACGCTGAAGGCGGCCGCCGCCAGGGTGAGCAGCAGCAGCGAGGTCAGCGGCACCGGGCCGCTGCCGTGCCCCGCGCCGGAGCGCCCGGGCAGCACCCGGCGGGCCAGCGCCGCCAGCACGAGCGCGGCGACCAGCAGCGGACGTACGCCCAGCGCCAGGCGCCGAGCTGGGCGAAGAACCCGCCCAGCGACGGTCCGACCAGGGTGCCGACGCCCCACATCGCGGAGACCAGTCCGGCCGCGCGGGTCCACAGCCGCTCCGGCAGGGCGCTGCGGATCACGGCGTAGCCGAGGCCGGCCACCAGCCCGCCGCCGAGGCCCTGCACCACCCGGCCGAGGATCAGCGCCGCCATCGACGGGCTGAGCGCGTTGACCACCGCGCCGGCTCCGAAGACCAGGAAGCCCAGCACGTAGGCGCGGGCGGCGCCGAGGCGGTCCAGCAGCCGGCTGACCAGCATCGAGGCGATGACGGCGGCCATCAGGAAGCCGGTGGCCACCCACGCGTAGTACCGCTCGCCGCCGATGCCGGCGACGATCGAGGGCATCAGGGCGGCGGTGAAGTAGAGGTTCATCGCGTACAGCGCGACGCCGCCGGCCAGGATCGAGGCGGAGGCGGCGTACTGGCGGGAGAGGAGTTCGCGCCACCCGCCGGAGGCCCCCGCGGACGGCGACTCCGACGGGTAACTATCCAGCTCGGCAACGGTGGTGTCGTTCTCGACAGCAGGTGATTCGGTCACGTCCGGTACGCTAGGACTTCAACAGAACTTGAAGTCAAGGAGCCGCCATGACCACCGCGCCGGTCGATCTGCTGAGCGTCGGCGAGGTGGCCCGGCGGGCCGGGATCGCCACCTCCGCGGTGCGCTTCTACGAGGACCAGGGGCTGATCTCCTCCGAGCGCACCACGGGCAACCAGCGGCGCTACCGACGGCACGTGCTGCGCCGGATCTCGCTCATCCTCGTCGCCAAGCGGCTCGGCATCCCGCTCGCCGAGGTCGCCGAGGTGTTCACTGGCCTGCCCGAGGACCGGATGCCCGGCAAGCACGACTGGGAGCGGATCTCCCGGCGCTGGGCCGAGCAGCTGCGCGCCCGCCGGGCCGAGCTGGAGCGGCTGGAGGGCGAGCTGACCGGCTGCATCGGCTGCGGCTGCGTGTCGCTGCGCCGCTGCCGGGTGCTCAACCCGGGGGACGAGCTGGCCGCGCAGGGCCCGGGCCCGCGCCGGCTGCTGCCGGAGGAGGGCCTGCTGCCCGTCGAGGAGTGAGCGGGCGGGGAAATTGAGCGGGCGGGGAAGGGTGAAGCCCGGTCGGACGCGGCCCTCGCAGGGTTCCCCGCCGCGTCCGACCGGGGGTCTTGTGTGCCCGGCTCAGGCCTCCGGGAAGTGGCAGGCCGCCTGCCGCTCGCCGGGTCCGGCGATCTTCAGCAGCGGCCGCTCGGTCCGGCAGAGGTCCTGGGCCTTCGGGCAGCGCGGGTGGAAGGTGCACCCGGGCGGCGGGTCGGCCGGGCTCGGCGGGTCGCCGAGCAGCACGATCCGCTCCCGGTTGCGCTCCGCCTCCGGGTCCGGCAGCGGGACGGCGGACAGCAGCGCCTTGGTGTACGGGTGTGCGGGGTTGCCGTACACCTCGGCCTTGTCGCCGATCTCCACGATCCGGCCCAGGTACATCACCGCGACCCGGTCGCAGACCCGCTTGACCACCGAGAGGTCGTGCGCGATGAACACGTACGCCAGCCCCAGCTCCTGCTGGAGCCGCTCCATCAGGTTGACCACCTGGGCCTGGATGGAGACGTCCAGCGCGGAGACCGGCTCGTCGGCGATCACCAGCCGCGGCGAGGTGGCCAGCGAGCGGGCGATGCCGATGCGCTGGGCCTGGCCGCCGGAGAACTCGTGCGGGTAGCGGTCCAGGTGCTCGGGGATCAGCCCGACCAGCTCCATCAGCTCGGCGGCCCGCTTGCGCGCGTCCGCCGCGCTCTCGCCCTGGACCAGCAGCGGCTCAGAGATGATCCGGGCCACCGTCTGCCGGGGGTTGAGCGAGGAGTACGGGTCCTGGAAGACCATCTGGAGGTCGCGCCGGTGCGGGCGCAGCCGGGCCTGGGAGAGCCCGCCGATCTCGGTGCCGTCGAAGGTGACGGTGCCCGAGGTCGGGTCGAGCAGCCGGACGATCATCCGCCCGGTGGTGGACTTGCCGCAGCCGGACTCGCCGACCAGGCCGAGCGTCTCGCCCGCGCCGACGTCGAAGCTCACCCCGTCCACCGCCCGGATCGGCGCACCGGGCCGCCCGGTGCGGCCGCGCCGGCCGGGGAAGGTCTTCACCAGGTCCCGTACCGAGAGCAACGGTGTGGACGTCGGCGGCGTGGCCGTCGTCGAAGGCGTGGTCATCACAGCACCCCTTCCGGCACCAGCGGCAGGTGACAGGCGGCCTGGTGGCCGAGGGCGAGCGGGCCGAGCACGGGGCGCTCGGACAGGCAGCGGGCGTGCTCGTCCGCGGACGCGGCGGTGGTGCGGGCGCAGCGCGGGGCGAAGGAGCAGCCGGGGGCGGGGGCGATCAGCGACGGCGGGTTGCCGGGGATGGCCCGCAGCGGGGCGTCGTCGGCGTCGTCCAGGCGCGGCAGCGAGTCCAGCAGGCCGCGCGTGTACGGGTGCGCGGGCTGCCCGAACAGCCGGTCCGCCGGGGCCTGTTCGGCGGCCCGGCCGCCGTACATGACCAGCACGTCGTGGGCGACCCGGGCGACCACGCCGAGGTCGTGGGTGATCATCACGACGCCGAGGCCGCGCTCCTGCTGGATCCGCGCGATCAGGTCGAGGATCTGCGCCTGGACGGTGACGTCGAGCGCCGTGGTGGGCTCGTCGGCGATCAGCAGCTCGGGCTCGCAGGCGAGCGCCATGGCGATCATGACGCGCTGGCGCATGCCGCCGGAGAACTGGTGCGGGTACTCGTCCACCCGGCGGGCCGGCTCCGGGATGCCGACCTCGGCCAGCATCTCGACCGCCTTGGCCTTCCCCGCCTTGCGGTTGGCCTTGAAGTGCACCCGGTAGTGCTCGGCGATCTGCTCCCCGACGGTGTAGAAGGGGTGCAGGCTGGACAGCGGGTCCTGGAAGATCATCGCGATCCTGCGGCCCCGGACGGCGCCCAGCTCCCGCTCCCCGAGCCCGTTCAGCTCCTGGCCGTTCAGCCGGATCGAGCCGGTGACGGTGGCGCCGCGGTGCAGGCCCATGACGGCGAGCGAGGTGACGGACTTGCCGCTGCCCGACTCGCCGACCAGCCCGAGGGTGCGCCCGGCCTGGACGGTGAAGGAGATCCCGTCCACCGCCCGGACGGTGCCGCGCGGGGTGTCGAAGGCGACCTTGAGGTCCTCGACCTCCAACAACTCGGCCATCAGTACCTCACTCTCGGGTCGACGAACGCGTAGAGCAGGTCGACCAGCAGGTTCGCGGCGACGATGAAGAAGGCCGCGAGCAGGGTGACACCAAGGATGACGGGCTGGTCGGAACGGGCCAGGCCGTCGTAGAACAGCCGGCCGACGCCTGGCAGGCCGAAGATCGACTCGGTGATGACCGCGCCGGCCAGCAGGCCGCCGAGGTCCATGCCGAAGATGGTCAGGATCGGCGTCATCCCGGAGCGCAGCCCGTGCTTGATCGTGACCGTTCGCGCAGGCAGGCCCTTGGCCCGGGCGGTGCGGATGTACGGCTCGGCCATCGCCTCGATCATCGAGTTGCGGCTCTGCCGGGCGTAGTTCGCCGCGTACAGCAGGGCGAGCGCGGTCCACGGCAGCAGCAGGTTGGAGCCCCACTCCAGGGGGTTCTCGGTGAACTTGTGGTACGAGGGGTAGGGCAGCAGGCCCGCCGTCCTGACGATGCCCCAGATCAGCATGATCGAGGTGAAGTAGACCGGCAGTGAGGCGGTGCCGACGGACAGCACCGTCAGCGTCCTGTCGATCGGCCTGCCCTTGCGCAGCGCCGAGGTGACGCCCGCGCCGAGGCCGAGGAGCAGCCAGAGCACGCCCGCACCGAGGGCCAGCGAGATGGAGACCGGCAGGCGGTCGGTGAGCAGGTCCCAGACCGGCAGCCCGTACTCGTAGGAGTAGCCGAGGCAGGGGAAGCCGCAGTGCACCGCACTGGGGCCGGAGCCGTAGTCGCGGCCGGCGAAGATGCCGCCGAGGTAGGCGAGGAACTGGTCCCAGACCGGCTTGTCCAGGCCCATCGCCGCCTTGACGTCGGCGAGCCGCTCGGGGCTGCAGGTCTTGCCGCAGGCGGCCGCGGCCGGGTCGTTGGGCAGCAGGTAGAAGATCGTGAAGGTGATGGCGCAGATGGCGAGCAGGATGCCCGCCACGCCGAGCAGCCGGCGGCCGAGGTAGAGGATC
Source organism: Kitasatospora sp. NPDC101235 (assembly GCF_044767505.1). NCBI lineage: Bacteria > Bacillati > Actinomycetota > Actinomycetes > Kitasatosporales > Streptomycetaceae > Kitasatospora > Kitasatospora sp. NPDC101235. Next base: position 69,086 of record NZ_JBIWNZ010000007.1, on the reverse strand, counting down.
ACGACCGGCCTCCCCGGGGGTCGAGGATGTCCCGCAGCGCGTCCCCGAGCAGGGTGAAGGCGAGCACGGCGACGAACAGGAAGGCCGTCGGGATCAGGAAGTAGGTCGGGTCGGTCTCGTAGTGCACGATGCTCTCGGCGATCATCTGGCCCCAGGACGCGGTCGGTGGGCGGACGCCCACGCCGAGGTAGCTGAGCGCGGCCTCGGTGGCGATCATGCCGGGGATGAGCAGGGTGGTGTAGGCGATGATCGGGCCGGAGACGTTCGGCAGGATCTCCCGGGTGAGGATCCGCCAGGAGCGCGCCCCGCCGACCTTGGCGGCCTCGACGTACTCGCGGTGCTTGAGCGAGAGGGTCTGGCCGCGCACCACGCGGGCGATGCCGGGCCAGGTGAACAGCCCGATCACCAGGGTGATCAGCAGGATCCGGTTGACGTCCTTGGCCACCGACATCATCGCGATCATGAAGATCAGCGAGGGGAAGGACATCGTGAGGTCCATCAGCCGGGACAGCACCGTGTCGACGCGTCCGCCGAAGTAGCCCGCCGCGATGCCGGTCAGGGTGCCGACGACCACGACGACGGCGGTCGCGGTGAAGGCGATCAGCAGGGAGACCTGCCCGCCGTGCAGCACCCGGGCGAACAGGTCGCGGCCGGTGATCGGCTCGACGCCCAGCCAGTGCCGGGCGCTGATGCCGCCGAAGTCGCCCCGGGGCAGGCCGCCCAGGTACGGGTCGATGGCGCGCTTGTCGAACTCCTCGGGCGTCCAGCCGCCGAGCGCACTCAGCGGGCCGGCCAGCGCGGTGGCCAGGAGCAGCACGCCGACGGTGATCAGTCCGAACCGGGCCGAGCCCTTGGCCCACAGCTGGTCCCAGACCAGCCGCCAGGGCCCGCGCCCGGCACTCTTCTTGGCGCCCGCCGCCGTGGACTCGGCCACGGCGGCAGGCTCAGTGGTGGTACTCATCGCTGCCGGTCCCTCACTTGCCCTTGGCGGGGTCCTTGAGGCCGACCGTGGCCAGGTCGATCATGCCGGCGAAGCCCGCGTTGCCGAACGCGCCGGCCACGTTGGTGCCGACCAGCAGCGGACGGCGCTCCCACAGCAGCGGGACGGCCGGAGCCTTCTTCATCAGGTCCTCGTCCAGCTGCTGCCAGGCCTTGTTGGCCTCGTTGACGTCCGTCATGGCCGCGATCTGGTCCATCCGGTCCATCGTGGCCTGGTCCTTGAACTGGCTGTAGTTGCCCTGGTTGCCCTTCTCCTTGATGGTGCGGCCGTCGAAAACGAACGGCAGGAAGGTCGCACCGGAGGGGTAGTCGGGGCACCAGCCGTTGAGGGTCAGCTCGGGGGCGTTCTTGATGTCGCCGACGGTGTCGGCGAAGGCGGACGCGTCGACCGTGTTCACGGTGACCTGCACCCCGGCCTTGGAGAGCGACTGCTGGATCGCCTCGGCACGGGTCTTGTCCCCGGTCGAGACGGTGAGCCCGACCTTGAGGTCGCTCTTGCCGGCGTCCTTGAGCATCGCCTTGGCCTTCTCCGGGTCACCGGCGGCCGGGATCTTCAGCGGGTCGGACTTGACGCCGCCGGTCAGCGAGGGCGGCAGGTAGGAGGTCGCCGCGTCGGTCACCGCGGGGCCGCCGAAGGCCGTCACCTGGGCCTCGCGGTCGACCGCCCACATCATCGCCTCGCGCACCTTCGGGTCGTCGAAGGGGGCCTTGGCGGTGTTCAGGTAGAGCATGTCGGTACAGCCGGTCACCTCGGCGACCATGCGGGACTTGACGTCCGGCTTGGGCAGCACCTTGGCGACGGTCTCGTGCTGCATCCAGGGCATGTTGATCGCGTTGGCGTCGGCACCGTCGCTGGCGATGATCCGGTCGTCGGCCTGGCCGCCCTTGATGCCCTGGGTGACCACGACCCTGTCCGGGTACGCCTTGCGGACGGTGTCGGTGGCCGGGTCCCAGTTGGTGTTGCGGACCAGCACCAGCTGCTTGCCGCGGTCGTAGGTCTCGATCTTGTACGGGCCGGAGGAGAACGGCCGGGAGTCGTACTGGGTGCCCTTCTCCTGGGACTGCGGCACCGGGGAGAAGGTCGGCAGCGAGACGGTGTCGGAGAACTCGGCGACCGGGCGCTTCAGGTGGAAGACGATGGTCTTGTCGTCCGGGGTATCGATGCTCGCCAGGTGCTCGCCGCTCAGCGGGCCCTTGTAGTTCTCGCCGCCCGCCAGGTACTGGGCCGCGTAGTCGGGGCCGCCGGTGAGGTCCGGGGAGAAGGAGCGCTCGACGTTGTACTTGATGTCGGCGGACTTGATCGGCGTGCCGTCCTCGTACTTGAGGCCGTCCTTGAGGGTGAAGGTCCACACCTTGCCGCCCTCGGAGGACTTGCCGAGGTCGGTGGCGAGGTCCGGGACGATCTCGCTGCCGGCCGCGCCCGGCTCGGACTTGAAGGTGGTCAGGGTCCGGTAGATCAGCCGGGTGCCGAAGTCCATGTGCGGCACCACCCAGTTGCGGGCCGGGTCGAGGTGCGCGAAGTCCTGGTTGGTCAGGACGGTGAGGGTGCCGCCCTTGGCCGGGGTGCCGCCGATGATCGAGCCGGACGCCGCGCCCGGGCCCTTGCCGTCGGAGGGAGCAGCGTCGCTGCCGCTGTCGCTCTTGTCGTTCGAGCAGGCCCCGAGGCCGAGGGTGAGGGTCGCCGCGAGGGCCGCCGCAAGGGCGGCGTGGGTGCGCCTGGTCATGTGCAACTCCGCTGTGGGGGGCCTGATCCGCCTGATCTGGCCGCTGCGCTGTGTGACCCGTAACATAGTAATGTGAAATTGCACTGCACAAGAGGTGACGGCTCCCGTTACCGAGCTGTGTCCGTGCCAGCATCTCCCCAGCCCCGCCAAGGAGTTCACCGGTGACCCTTCCCCCGACCGGCCTCAACACCGGGAGCCACGACCTCCCGGTCTCCCCCGCCCTCGCCTCGTTCATGGCCACCAGCTGGGCCGCCACCCCGCTCCCCGCCGACCGGCGCGTCCCCGGCCACGACCGCTTCCCCGGCCGCCGCGCCCGGCTCTCCGCCGCCTTCCCCGGCGAGCGGCTGATCGTCCCGGCCGGCCGGCTCAAGGTCCGCTGCAACGACCTCGACTACCGCTTCCGCCCGCACAGCGCGTACGTCTGGCTCACCGGCCTCACCGGCGAGGACCAGGCCGACCACGTCCTGGTCCTCGAACCGGCCGGCCCCGAGGGCCACGAGCCGATCCTCTACCTGCGCCCGCGATCCCCGCGCGACGGCGGCGAGTTCTACCGCGACCGCCGCTACGGCGAGTTCTGGGTCGGCTCCCGGCCCGACCTCGCCGAGGCGGCCCGGCTCACCGGAGTACGCACCGAGCACCTCGACGACCTCGGCAAGCTGCTCGCCGGCCCGCAGCCGCCCACCCGGGTGCTGGCCGGCACCGACCCGCTGGTCGACGAGGCCACCGGGCGGCCGTCCGAGGACCACCGGGACAGCGAACTGGCCGCCGTCCTCTCCGAGTTGCGCCTGGTCAAGGACCAGTGGGAGATCGGGCAGCTGCAGCTGGCCGTCGACCACACCGTCACCGGCTTCGAGGACGTCGTCCGCGCCCTGCCCACCGCGCTGCGCCACCACCGCGGCGAGCGCTGGATCGAGGGCGTCTTCGACCTGCGCGCCCGCGCCGAGGGCAACGGCACCTCCTACACCACCATCGCCGCCTCCGGCGCCCACGCCTGTGTGCTGCACTGGATCCGCAACGACGGCGCGCTCGACCCGAACTCCCTGCTGCTGCTGGACGCCGGCGTCGAGACCGACACCCTCTACGCCGCCGACATCACCCGCACCCTCCCCCTCAGCGGCACCTTCACCCCGGTCCAGCGCCAGGCCTACGACCTCGTCCTCGCCGCCCAGAGCGCCGGCATCGCCACCCTGCGCCCGGGCGCGCAGTTCCGCGACTTCCACCGCGCCGCCATGCGGGTCATCGCCGAGGGCCTCGCCGACTGGGGCGTCCTGCCCGTCTCCGCCGAAGAGGCGCTCGCCGAGGACAACGGCCTCTACCGCCGCTACACCCTCTGCGGCAGCGGCCACATGCTCGGCCTCGACTACCACGACTGCGCCAAGTCCCGCGCCGACCGCTACCTCGACGGCACCCTGGAGGAGGGCATGGTCCTCACCGTCGAACCCGGCCTCTACCTCCAGCCCGACGACGAAACCCTCCCCGCCGAACTCCGCGGCCTCGGCATCCGCATCGAGGACGACCTGGTCATCACCGCCGACGGCGCCCACCTGATGTCCGGCGCCCTGCCCCGCACCGCCACCGACGTCGAGTCCTGGATGGCGAACCTGCTGGCCTGAGAACGGGAGCGGACGATCAAGCCACCTTGATCGTCCGCTCCCCCTGCCGGACGGTGACTTCCACTTCCCCGCCGATCGCGGCGGCATAGGCCCGCAGGTTGTCCAGGCTGTCCACCTGCCCGTGCTCGATCTGCGACACCCGCGCCTGGCTCACCCCAAGCAATTCGGCAACGTGCTTCTGAGTGAGCCCGGCGTTGCGCCGCAGCTCGGCAAGCTCATGCCCCCGAATCTGAGCAAGCATGCCCTGGCGAATCTGCGCCCGCCTCGTCTCCGCCTCCGGCGTCGCCAGCTCGGGAAACCGCTTCATGACCTCGGCTCGCACCTCGGTCCACCTACGCCCCTTCATCGGTGTGCTCCGTTCCGTTGCTCCTCGACGTAATGCGCGTAGCGCTTCTCCGCCAAAGGGATCGACTCGTCGTACCACTCAGACCAACGACCGGACTTGTCGCCCGCCACGAGGATGATGGCCTCTCTCTCCTGGTCGAAGACGAACAGCATGCGCACCTCGCCGGCCCCCGAGGAGCCCGGCCTCAGTTCCTTCAGGTTGTGCAGACGACTGCGATGGATCCGATCCGCCACGGGCCGACCCAGGGTCGGGCCCTCGTCGGCCAGCAAGTCCAGTGCTTCAAGAATGTTCTCGGCCGTTTTGGGGTCGTCCTCGCAGACCTGCAAGTACCACTCCTCAACCGGTGCCAGAAGCGTGATCTCCCACATACGGGCACATTAAGTTGTCCCTTATAGATTACCGCGCGCCTTCCGGCCTAATCCACTCTGGCGAGGGACAACACTCACCGCCCGGCGCGCGCCGGGCGCACTACCCCCGCGCCGCCCGCCACAGCTCGGCGACGATCGTCTCCGCCGGGCCCGTGCGGGCCAGGTGGTGGGCGGCGCCGGCCCAGAGGTGCATGGCGTCGGTGTCGCCGCGGCGGGCGGCGGCGGCGCGCAGCGGCGCGGTGAGGTGGTTGACCTCGGGGTAGACGGGCGGGGCGTACGGGCCGTGGCGGTCGATGAAGGCGTTGCGCAGACCGCGGGCCGGGCGGCCGGTGAAGGCGCGGGTGACGGCCGTCTCCGGCAGTTCGACGAGCGCCGCCCGGTGGGCGGCCGAGGCGCCGGACTCGTCCGACCGCAGCAGCGCCGTACCCAGCTGCACCGCCACCGCCCCCGCCCGCAGCGCCGCCGCGACGGCCGCACCGTCACCGAGCCCGCCCGCGGCGACCAGCGGCAGCGCCGTCACCTCCCGTACGGCGGGCAGCAGTTCGAGCAGCGGCAGCTCCCCCGGCTGGTCCGTCACCCGGTGGGTGCCGCGGTGGCCGCCCGCCTCCGGGCCCTGCACGCACAGCGCGTCCATCCCGACGGCCTCCGCCGCCTGCGCCTCCTGCGGCGTGGTGACGGTGCCGACCTGCGTCGTGCCGACCGCCCGCAGCGCCGCCGCCTCCTCGGCCGTCGGCAGCCCGAAGGTGTACGACACCACCGGCACCGGGTCCGCGAGCAGGGCCGCGAGCTTGGCCTCCCAGGCGTCCCGGTCCGGCCCGATCTCCTCCGGCAGCGTCACGCCCCACTGCTCGGCCTCCGGCCGCAGCCGCTCCCGGTACGCCGCGACGGCTGCCCGGTCCCCGGGCGGGCCCGGCACGAAGAGGTTCACCCCGTACGGCCGGTCGGTCGACTTCCGCACCGCGGCGATCTGTTCGGACATCCCGGCGGCGGTCTTCATCCCGGCGGCCAGGAAGCCCAGCCCGCCCGCCCGGTTCACCGCCGCCACCAGCTCGGGCGTCGAGGGCCCGCCCGCCATCGGGGCGCCGATCACCGGTACGGCGAGTTCGTCGAGTCGGACGGCCATCGGGCGCTCCTCACACTGCGGGCACGGGGACACTGCTGCGGGTACGGACCGCTCCCCACCCTACGCTCAGCGGATCAGCCCCTGCTGCCGTGCCTCGCGCACCGCCGCCGTTCGCGAGTCCACCCCCAACTTGGTGTAGATGTGCACCAGATGGGACTTCACCGTGGCCTGGCTCAGGTGCAGCCGCTGGCTGACCTGCTGGTTGGTCAGCCCGTCCGCGACCAGCCCCAGCACCTCGGTCTCCCGGGCACTGAGCGCCGCCGCCGGCGTGCGCATCCGCTCCAGCAGCCGGTCCGCCACGCTGGGCGCAAGTGCGCTGCGCCCCGCCGCGGCCGCCCGTACGGCCTGGGCCAGCTCCTCCGGCGGCGCGTCCTTCAGCAGGTAGCCGGTGGCGCCCGCCTCCAGGGCCGGCAGGGTGTCCGCGTCGGTGTCGTACGTGGTGACCACCAGCACCCGCGGCGCGCCCGCCCGGGCGGTGATCGCCGCGGTGGCCTGCGCCCCGTTCATCGCCGACCCCGGCCCGAACTGGAGGTCCATCAGCACCACGTCCACGCCCGGCTCCGCGGCCAGCTCGACGGCCCGCTCGGCGGTGGCCGCCTCCGCCACGATGGCGAAGTCCGGCTCGCACTCCAGCACCGCCCGCAGTCCGGCCCGCACCACCGGGTGGTCGTCCGCGATGAGCAGCCGGATCACGAGCCGGCCTCCGGGGTGACCGGCAGCTGCACCGCCACCGTCGTCCCCTCCCCCGGCGCCGACTCCACCGTGAAGCTGCCACCGAGCGCCCGGGCCCGGGCCCGCATCGAGGGCAGCCCGAAGCCGCCGTCCCCGCTGGTGCGGCCGGCGACCGCCGCCGGGTCGAACCCGGCCCCGTCGTCGTACACGTCCAGTGCCACCTCACCCTCCATGTAGCTGAGTGTCACCTCGGCCCGCGAGGCCCCCGCGTGCCGGACGGTGTTGCCGAGCGCCGACTGCGCGATCCGCAGCAGCGCGACCTCCTGCGCGGCCGACAGCCGGACCGGGTCGCCGGAGACGTGCAGGTGGACGGGCAGCGTGCCGTGCGCCGTCGTCGTCGCGCACAGCCGCTCCAGCGCGACCGGCAGCGGATCGCCGTCCAGCGCGGGCGGCGTGAGCGCCCGGACGAACCTCCGGGCCTCGTCCAGGTTGTCCTGGGCGGCCTGCCGCGCCTGCTCGACGTACCCCGCGGCGGCCTCGGTGCGCTCCGGCAGGGCTCGTTGGGCCGCCCGCAGCAGCAGCTGGATGGAGCTGAGGCTCTGCGCGAGGGTGTCGTGGATCTCCCGGGCGAGCCGCTCGCGCTCGGCCATCACCCCGGCCGTGTGGTGCGCGGCGGCGAGGTCGGCGCGGGCGGCGGTCAGCTCGTCGATCAGCCGGCGGCGCTCCTCGCTCTCCCGGTACAGCGCCTGGTATCCGAGCACGGTGGCGGTGGCGACGGCCGCGCCGAGCGCGGGCCCGATCGAGGCGGCGAAGCTGAAGCTGTGCTGGTGCCAGGACCACGCGGCGATCGACGCGGCGGCGGTCAGCCCGACGGCGACCAGCCCGGCGCGCCGTCCCAGCAGGTGCAGCTCCAGGAAGTACAGCGGGAACGCCAGCCAGACCCCGTCCTGGGTGGCGATCAGCACGCCCGCCCAGGTGATGCCGAGCAGCGCCATCCAGAGCGCGGCCGCCCGGCGCGATCGGCGCACGGCGGCCAGCTGCGGCCCGACGGTGTAGACGGCGGCCATCGCGGTGGCCGCGGCGGCCACGGCGGCCGGATCGCTCCCGTGGTCGACGAAGACGGCCCGGGCGACGGCGAGCGCGAGCAGGCCCGCCACGAGCAGGTGCAGGCAGACCTGGAGGACGCGGGCGACGGGGGTGGTTCTGGATCGTTCGGTCGCCATCCGTCCAGCCTAAAGCCGCACCGCTGGTCCGGCATCAATCAAAAGGTTGAACTCGGCGTCTTCCCTTTGATGCCCAGGATGCAATCCCAGGCTCGATGCCTCCGGGCCCCCGGATCGACGACGGTGGAAGCGTCGGAAACCACCTGTGCAGAGAGAGGCCCACCGTGTTCGTCGCCTGGAGGGACCTGAGGTTCGCCAAGGGGCGGTTCGCCCTGATGGGAACCGTCATCGTGCTGATCACCGTACTGGTCGGCCTGCTGTCCGGGCTGACCGCCGGGCTCGGCCGGCAGAACATCTCCGCGATCACCGGCCTGCCCGCCGACCACCTGGTCTTCGGCAAGCCGGCGGACGGGCAGAAGCTCTCCTTCACCGACTCCCAGGTCACCCCGGAGCAGTGGCAGGCCTGGGCCCGCGAGCCCGGCGTCACCTCCGCCCAGCCGCTGGGCATCACCACCACCAAGGCCGCCGCCGGCCAGCGCACCGCCGCACTCTCCGCCTTCGGCGTCCCCGAGGGCTCCGGGCTCGCCCCGCAGGGCAGCCGGATCGCCCCCGGCCAGGCGGTGCTGTCCAAGACCGCCGCCGAGAACCTGGGCGGCCTCGCCCCGGGCTCCGAGTTCACCCTGTCCGGGCACCCGCTGCGGGTCGCGGCCGTCGAGGGCGACGCCGCGTACAGCCACACCCCGGTGATCTGGACCAGCCTCGGCGACTGGCAGCAGTTCGCCCCCGGCGGCGCCGGCCACGCCACCGTCATCGCCCTCGACACCGCGAAGGGCGCCGACCTGGCCGCCGCCGACGCCCGCCACGGCACCGAGACCCGGACCCGCGACGACGCGCTCGCCGCGATCGGCTCCTACACCTCGGAGAACGGCTCCCTCCAGCTGATGCGCGGCTTCCTGTTCGCCATCTCGGCCCTGGTGATCGGCGCGTTCTTCACGGTCTGGACGATCCAGCGCAGCGGCGACATCGCCGTCCTCAAGGCCCTCGGCGCCTCCACCCGCTACCTGCTGCGCGACGCCCTCGGCCAGGCCGTCCTGCTGCTGGTGCTCGGCACCCTCGTCGGGACCGCGATCGCGGCCGGCTTCGGCTCGCTGATCGGCTCCGCCGTGCCCTTCGTCCTGGACGCCCCGACCGTCCTCCTGCCCGCCGCTGTCATGATCGCCCTCGGCGCGATCGGCGCGGCCCTGTCCATCCGCCGGATCACCTCCGTCGACCCGCTGACCGCTCTGGGGAGCGCCCGATGAGTTTGACCCTCGACCGCATCACCCTCACCTACCCGGACGGCGACGGCCGGCTCACCGCCCTGGACGAGGTCTCGCTGACCGTCCCCAAGGGCTCGCTCACCGCCGTCGTCGGCCCCTCCGGCTCCGGCAAGTCCAGTCTGCTGGCGGTGGCCGCCACCCTGATCACCCCGGACTCCGGGCAGGTGATCATCGACGGCACCGACACCACGGGCCTCAGCCGGGCGGAACTCACGGAACTGCGCCGCACCAGGATCGGCATCGTCTTCCAGCAGGCCAACCTGCTGCCCTCGCTCACCGCCGTGGAGCAGCTGCAGGTGATGGCCCACCTCGACGGCCGCGCCCCGCGCACCGCCCTCCCCCGCGCCCTGGAGCTCCTGGACGCCGTCGGCCTGCGCGACCAGGCCGCCCGCCGCCCGCACCAGCTCTCCGGCGGCCAGCGCCAGCGGGTCAACATCGCCCGCGCCCTGATGAACGACCCCACCGTCCTGCTGGTGGACGAGCCCACCAGCGCCCTCGACCACGAGCGCGGCGCCGCCGTCCTCGACCTGATCACCGACCTCACCCACCGCCGGGCCACCGCCACCGTCCTGGTCACCCACGACCGCACCCACCTGACGGCGGTCGACCAGATCGCCGAGGTCCACGACGGCCGGCTGACCATCCCCGCAGCGGCCTGACCTACTTCTTGGCCGTCAGCACGTCGTCCACCGAGAGCGTCACCGACGCGCCGATCGACTCCGGCAGCGTGAAGGACTGCCCGGGGTGGTGGACGGCGTGCAACCGGTATTCGCCATCCTTGGGGTCGGTCAGCACCATGACCCGCTGGTTCGTCCGGTCGACGATCACGTAGACGGGCACCCCGGCAGATGCGTAGGCGGCGGGCTTCTTCTTCAGATCATCGCCGAAATTGGAGGAGGTTACCTCCAACACAAGGCGAAAGGCCGCCGGGTCATAGCAGTTGTGCTCAATCAACCGATCATCGCTGTATGCGTCGAGGATCGCCAGATCGGGGACCGCAAAGTCGGACGGACCGCCCGGCAGCCAAATGCCCACGTTCTGGAAGACCTCGGCTTCGTCATCGTCGAGACCGGCGGCGAACAGCAGGCGCATGAGCCTGGTCAGCGACCGGCTGTGCTTCATGTTCGGCGGCGGCGTCACGGTGATTTCGCTCCCGATGATCTCGACCCGGTAGCCGGGGAGCTGCTCGGAGATCAGCTCGGCGGCTTCGAGCAGCGTCGGCTGCTCCATGGGTTCTTCCACTGCTGCGGCGGACATGGATTTCCTCCTGGCTGCCGATGTCGAGAGCATCATCCTAGAGCTCGGCCGCCTCCCGACGCCCGATCATCAGTCTTCACCCGAACAAGTGGTCTGACTCCTGCCAAGCCCCTACCGGGACCGCAGGCGCAGGGCCGAGGGCTCCGGCTCGGCGGGCTTCTCGTCGTCGGCCCAGAGGGAGCGGACATGGCTGAGGTGGCGGGTCATGCAGGCCTCGGCCGCCGCCGCGTCGCCGGCGAGCAGCAGGTCCAGCAGCTCCAGGTGCTCCTGCGCGGAGGAGACCAGCTCGCCGCGCTCGTCGAGCCGGTTGAGGCCGTACAGCCGCGAGCGCTTGCGCAGGTCGCCGACCACCTCGACCAGCCGCGCGTTGCCGGCCAGCCCCAGCAGGTCCAGGTGGAACTGGCGGTCGGCCTCCAGGTAGCCGATCAGGTCGTGCTTGCGGGCCGCCGCGACGATCGCCTCGGCCTGCGGGCGCAGCCGCTCCAGCTGCTCCTTGGTGGCGGTGCGGGCCACCCGGCCGACGGTCGGGACCTCGATCAGGGCGCGGATCTCGGTGTAGTCGTCGAGGTCGCGGTCGGTGAGCTCGGTGACCCGGAACCCCTTGTTGCGGACGGCCTCGACCAGGCCCTCGCGGGCGAGGTCGAGCATGGCCTCGCGGACCGGGGTCGCGGAGACGCCGAAGTCGGCGGCGAGCGCGGGTGCGGAGTAGACCACGCCGGGGCGCAGTTCGCCGGAGATCAGGGCCGCCCGGAGTGCGTGGGCGACCTGGTCGCGAAGCCGCTCCTGTACGGAGATCAGGGTGCGGGATTTGAGGTCGGCCATGGTGTTCCTCCGGGTGGATGCAGAACACCAGCGTACAATGTCACGTTACGTTGCGTACGCAACAGTCGCCGATTCCCGCACCCGCCACGCCGCTCCCGGGGCGCCGAAAGCCATGGTGACAGCGGCCGTCGGCCGTGACAACGGCCGACGGCACACGATCTTCCGGTTCCCACGGAGGGCTACGCCTGCCGGAACCGGCCCACCAACGCGCTCAGGCTGTCCGCGCCGTGACCGGCCTCCACGCCCCGCCGGACCGCCTCCGCCAGGACGGCCGGCAGGGCGCCGTCCACCCCGGATTCCTCCGCGGTGTGCCGGACGTGCTCGATGCTCGCCAGCGCCATGACCATCCGGTCGACATCCCCGCGGTGGTTCCCGGCCGCGATCCGCGGCGCGTAGAACGCCTGGAAGCCGGGCATCGAGGCGGCGGTCGAGCTCAGGTACGGCAGGAACTCCTCCGCCGAGATGCCGTTGGCCTCGGCGATCGCCGTGGCGTGCAGGTAGCCGACCATCGAGGACCAGAAGAGGTCCATCTGGATCTGGTAGTACAGCTGCGCCAGCCCGGGGTCGTCGCCCCGGTAGTCGACCCCGGTGAGCACCTCCAGGGCCGCCCGGTGCCGCCGGAACAGCTCGACCGGGCCGCTGTAGAAGGTGGACGACTCGGGGCTGCCGATGCCCGACGGCGGCACCTGCACCCCACCGGTGAGGTGCCCGGCACCGCGGTCGGCCAGCCGGCGGGCGGCTTCGCGGGCCCGCTCGGGGGTGTCCGAGCTGAGGTTCACGATCACCTTCCCCTTCAGCGCCGGCTCGACCGACTCCAGCACCTCGAACACCGCGTCGTAGTCGGTGAGACTGAGCACCACCAGCTCGTTCGCCGCCACCGCCGCCTGCGCACCGGGCGCCGCCTGCGCTCCCCGGGCGACGAGTCCGTCGGCCCGCGCGGCCGTGCGGTTCCACACCGTGACGGCGTACCCGGCGTCCAGGTACGCCCCGGCCATGGCCTGCCCCATCGGGCCGAGCCCGATCACCGTCACGGATCGCTTCGACTGCTGCTCAACGGACATGCGTCTTCCCCTCCTCTGGAACGAACGCTCTATCCAGAGCGCCGGAGCCGACGCTAACACAGGATTGGAACGAACGCTCTACCCAGAATCTCGGCTAGGATCGCGGCGTGAAGACGCCCGAGAAGACCTCCGCAAAGGCCGACGCGAAGCCCGGCACCCGCGAGCGGATCGTCCGGGCCACCTCCCGGCTGCTGCAACGCCAGGGGTACGAGGGCACCGGGATCAAACAGATCTCCCGCGAGGCCGAGGCCACCCTCGGCTCCGTCTACCACTTCTTCCCGGGCGGCAAGCAGGAGCTGGCCGCCGAGGCGATCCGGCACGGGGACGAGGAGTTCGCCGCCATGCTGCGCACCGCGCTCGGCTCCTCACCGGACCTGGGCGACGCGATGACCGCCTGCACCCGGCTGCTCGCCGAGGAACTGCGCGCGTCCGACTGGCAGGACGGCTGCCCGATCACCAGCACCGCCCTGGAGACGGTCGGCCGGGTGCCGGTGATCGAGGAGGCGGTGGCCGAGGCCTTCGCCCACTGGCGGGCCATCGTGACGGAACGGCTGCTCGCCGCCGGCATCGGCGAGGAGGACGCCCTTGAGCTGGCAGGCACCGTGATCAGCGCCCTGGAGGGCGCCGAACTCGCCGCCCAGCTCGGCCGCAGCGAGCAGCCCCTGCTGGTCGTCGGCAAGCACCTGGCCCGCCTGCTCACCGCCTACGCCGACGACCGGGCCTGACCCGCGGAGCCCGACCGCCGCCGGACAACGTGAGGAGCCGGCGCAGCGGGGGATCCCTTCCCGCTGCGCCGGCTCCGGTTTCACAACTCCCAACCACGGCCAGGAGTAACGGACTTGTCCATCGACATGGCGCTGTACGACGGCCGCCCGAACAACGGCCGCCGCACCAGCCCCAGGATGCTGCACCTTTCGAGCCACGGCGAGGCCCTCACCACCGCCCTGGCCCTGCACACCGATCCGGCCCGCCATCGGCTCGGCCGGATCGACCCGTACGGCGACACCCTGTTCAACGAGCAGGACGCGGGCGCCGCCTTCGAGGAGGCCACCGCCCTGCTCGCCCGCTGCACCACCGAGGAGCAGCGGGCGGCCGTCCGCGACCTGCGCAACCTGCTCGCCAACTGCGCCTCCACCCCGGGCAGTTGGCTCGCCTTCCACGGCGACTGAACGACGCTTGGGCAGCACCGGGACGGCGGCTGGACGGCGCCGGGGACGGCGACCGGCCGGCTACTGCTGCCGGTACACCTCCGCCGCGACGGCCAGGTCCTGCCAGGCCATCCCGACACTCTTGAAGAACCGCGGCCGCCCGTCCGGCACCAGCGCGTCGCCGCGCACCAGCTCGGCGAGGTTCCACAGCTGCCGCCCGGCCACGCCCGCCATCAGCAGGTCCCCGGCCTCCCGGGCCGCGACCGTGCGCGCCTCCACGTACAGCTCGGCCCGCTGGACCAGCAGCTCGTCCACCTCCCGCGCGGCCGGCTCGTGCGAGCCGACCGCCGCCACCGCCGCGTGCGCGGGCACCAGCGCGCCGTCGAACAGCGGCGTGCGCGCGGTGGTGCAGCAAACCACCAGGTCCGCCTCGCGGACCGCCTTCGGCCCACCGACCTCGGCCGTCAGCCCGAGCTCCCGCCCGTACGCCGCCAGCGCCTGCGCCCGTTCGGCGTTGCGCGCCACCACGGTGAGCCGGCGCAGCGGCCGGACGGCGAGCAGGGCGTCCAGGTGCCCGTACGCCTGCGGCCCGGAGCCGAACAGCACCAGGTGCTCGGCCTCCGGCACCGCGAGGCGCCGCAGCGCGGCCGCGGTGACGGCGGGCGTGCGCAGCGCGGTGAGCGCGGCGCCGTCCAGTACGGCGAGCGGTTGCAGGGTGGGCCCGTCCAGCAGCAGGTAGCTGCCGGTGATCCGGGGCAGGCCCAGCTCCGGGTTGGCGGGCGCGACCCCGGCGATCTTCACGCCGGCGTACGGCCCGGCGGCGGCCGGCATCATCAGCAGCTCACCGGCGGGTACCGGCACAGCCGACCGGGCGGGTGCCGCTTCCGGGTCGAACCCGTCCAGCAGCACCCGCTCGATCGCCCCCACCGCACCGGCGGGCCCGACCCCGCCGGTGCCCGCCACGGCGTACTGGAGCGGCACAACAGCCGCGCCGGGCGTTGCGGTTGGACTCACAGCAGGAACCCCGTTCCCAGCTCGTCGCCCGGCTCCAGCACGAAGCCGTGCTCGCCGGTGCGGTGTGCGGTGCCTGTCACCTCGGTGACCACGCCCTCGCCCAGCGCGTCGCCGCCCGCGAGGACCTGGCCGGTGAAGACCGTGCCGATGATCGACTCGTGGCGCAGCGGCTCGCCCGGGGCCAGCCGGCCCTCGGCGGCGAGCACGGCGAGCCGGGCGGAGGTGCCGGAGCCGCAGGGCGAGCGATCGATCTGGCCGTCCGCGAAGACGGTGACGTTCCGCTGGTTCAGCACCCCGTCGGCCGAGGGCAGCTCGTCGTACAGGATGACCCCGTACACCCCGGACAGCCGGGTGTCCGTCGGGTGCGCGACGGACGGCTCACCGGCCAGCGCCGCCCTGATCTCACGCCCCACGGCGGTGAGTTCGGCCAGCTGTCCCGGTTCCACGGCGAGCCCGAGGGCCGCCGCCGGCACCGAGGCGTAGCAGGCGCCGGAGTGCGCCACCGCGACCTCCACGGTGCCGCGCGAGGTCTCCACCGGCAGCTTCAGGGCGGTCACCCGGCTGGGCACGTTGCGGAAGGTGACCCCGGTGGTCCGGCCACCGGAGCGGTGCACCAGCGCGGTGACCCGGCCGGAGGGCACGTCGATCCGCACCCGGGCCACGCCGTCCTCGGGGGCCGCCACCAGTCCGGAGTCGACCGCCCAGGCGCCGAGCGCGATGGTGCCGTGCCCGCAGGCCGTCGAGTAGCCGTCCTTGTGCCAGAACAGCACGCCGAGGTGCGCCTCGTCGTCGTCCGGCGGCACCAGGAAGCCGCCGTACATGCCGGCGTGGCCGCGCGGCTCGCGGGTGAGCAGCTGCCGGACGGTGTCCAGCTCGGACGGGCGGGGCGCGGTGGCCGTGCCGCCCGCGCCGATCACGATCGCCCGGCGCTCGGCGACGCTGTCGCCGGGGATCGCGGGCACGCCGTCCAGCACGATCCGGAACGGCTCACCGGCCGTGTGGTAGTCGACGGTACGGACGTGCATCAGGCACCTCCGGCCGGCAGCACGCTGACCGTCCGGCTGACGGTGTAGAAGTCCAGGGCCGCCTGGCCCTGTTCACGGTCGCCGTGGCCGGCGCCCTTGGCCCCGCCGAAGGGCAGGTGGAAGTCGACGCCGCTGGACGGGGCGTTGACCCGGATCATGCCCGCGTCCAGCCGGTCGGCGGCGGCCAGCGCCACGTCCAGGCTGCGGGTGTGCACCGAGGTGGAGAGGCTGTGCGGGGTGTCGTTGGCGAGCGCGATGGCCTCGTCCAGGTCGGCCGCGGCGTGCAGCACCGCGATCGGACCGAAGAACTCCTCGCGCGCCAGCGGGTGTTCGGCCGGCACCTCGGCGAGCAGGGTCGGCTCGACGTACCAGCCGGCCCGCTCGGGCACCCCGCCGCCCGCCAGGACGACGGCCCCGGACTCGACGGCCGAGGAGACGGCGCCGGTCAGCCGCTCCCGGGCGGCGGCGTTGATCACCGGCCCGCAGACCGCGTCGTCGACCGCCGCCAGCGCCTTGACCAGCGCCTCGCGCAGCGGCTCGTACGCGGCGCCGACCGCGATCACCCGGCTGGTGGCGGTGCACTTCTGCCCGGCGTACCCGGCGATGGCCGCGGCGATGTGCCCGGCGGCCTGCGCGATGTCGGCGTCCGGCAGCACCAGCGCGGCGTTCAGCCCGCCGAGTTCGGCCTGCACCGGCACTCCGCGCTCGGTCGCGGCCCGCACCACGGCCCGGCCGACGCCGGTCGAGCCGGTGAAGGAGACCACGTCCACCGCGCCGACCAGCGCCTCGCCCTCCTCCGCCCCACCGGGCAGCACCGTGAACACGTCCTCGGGCAACCCGGCCAGCTCCGCCAGCCGCAGCGCGCAGGCTGTCGCCTCGGGCGCCGGCTTGAGCACCACCGCGTTGCCGACGGCGAGGGCCGGCGCGGCCTTCCAGGTCGGGATCGCCAGCGGGAAGTTCCACGGCGCGATCAGCCCGGCCACCCCGTACGGGCGGCGCCGGGTGAGCAGCAGCCCGGGCCCGGCGGCGGTCTCGTGCACCGCCCCGGAGGGCGCGTACGGCGCCTGCGCGTAGTAGCGCCAGATCGCCGCCGTGCGGGCGACCTCGCCGAGCGCCTCGGCCAGCGGCTTGCCGACCTCGCGCACGATCAGCGCGGCCAGCTCGTGGGCGTGCGCCTCGACGGCGTCCGCGATCCGGCCGAGCGCCGCCGACCGGGCGCCCGCCCCGGCGGCGAGCCAGTCGCGCTGCGCCGCCCGGGCCCGCCCGACGGCGGCCCGCACGGTCTCGGCGCCGGGCTCCTCGACGGCGACCACGAGGTCGTCCGGGTCGGCGGGGTTGTACGAGGTGATGGTCACAGCCAGCAGCCCTTCGAGGGAGGTACGAGAACGAAGGAGGTACGGAAGGTCAGAGCAGGAAGCCCGCCGGGAACGGGTCGCTCGGGTCGAGGAAGTACTGGGCGGTGCCGGTGATCCAGGCCCGCCCGGTGACGGTGGGCACCACGGCGGGCCGCCCGGCCACCTCGGTCTCCTCGACCAGGCGCCCGGTGAAGGTGGTCCCGATGAAGGAGTCGTTGCGGAAGTCCCGCCCGAGCGGCAGTTCGCCGCGCGCGTGCAGCTGGGCCATCCGCGCCGAGGTGCCGGTGCCGCAGGGCGAGCGGTCGAACCAGCCGGGGTGGATGGCCATCGCGTGCCGGGAGTGCTCGGCGGTGGAGCCGGGGGCGAGCAGCTGGACATGGTGGCAGCTGTGGATGGACGGGTTCTCCGGGTGCACCGGCCGGTCCGGGCTCGCGTTGATCGCGTCCATCATGGCCAGGCCGGCGTCCAGGATCTCCTGCTTGCGCTCGCGCTCGAAGGGCAGCCCGAACTCGGCGAGCGGCAGGATGGCGTAGAAGTTGCCGCCGTACGCGAGGTCGTAGTTGACCGTGCCGTAGCCGGGCACCTCGATCTTGCGGTCCAGGGCGACGGAGTAGGAGGGCACGTTGCGGATGGTCACCGCCTTGGCGGCGCCGTCCTCGACCTGCACCTCGACGACCACCAGTCCGGCCGGGGTGTCCAGCCGTACGGTGGTGACGGGCTCGACCACCGGCACCATCCCGGTCTCGACCAGCACGGTGGCGACCCCGATGGTTCCGTGCCCGCACATCGGCAGCAGTCCGGAGACCTCGATGTAGAGCACGCCGAAGTCGGCGTCCGGCCGGGTCGGCGGCTGGAGGATGGCGCCGCTCATCGCCGCGTGGCCGCGCGGCTCGTACATCAGCAGGGTGCGGAACTGGTCCAGGTGCTGCTGGAAGTGCACCCGGCGCTCGGCCATGGTGGCGCCGGGGATGACGCCGAAGCCGCCGGTGATCACCCGGGTCGGCATGCCCTCGGTGTGCGAGTCGACGGCGTGAAACACGTGGCGGCTGCGCATGGGTCACAACTCCCGTACAAGTTCGGATGGTTGGTGTGGGCCGGGCCGGCTGCCGCCGCAGCCGGCCGGGAGACCCGAAATCGGACGGGGATCAGACGAGGCCTTCGGCCAGCGCCTTCTCGGTGGCCGCACGCACGGCCGTCTCGATCTCCGGGGTGAGCGGCAGGCGCGGGGCCCGCACCGGGCCGCCGGGGCGACCGGCGATGTCCATGGAGAGCTTGATGGCCTGGACGAACTCGGTCTTGGAGTCCCAGCGCAGCAGCGAGTGCAGCGACTTGTAGAGCGGCAGCGCGTTCTCCAGGTCCTTGGAGACGGCGGCGTCGTAGAGCGCCACCGAGGCGGCCGGCAGGGCGTTCGGGTAGCCGGCGATCCAGCCGACCGCGCCCGCGAGCGCCAGCTCCAGCAGCACGTCGTCGGCGCCGATCAGCAGGTCCAGCCCGGGGGCCAGCTCGGCGATCTCGTACGCCCGGCGGACGTCGCCGCTGAACTCCTTGACCGCGACGATCGAGCCCTCGGCGTGCAGCTGGGCGAGCAGCGCGGGGACGAGGTCGACCTTGGTGTCGATCGGGTTGTTGTACGCCACGATCGGCACGCCCGCCTTGGCGACCTCGGCGTAGTGGGCGCGCACCGAGGCGTGGTCGGCCCGGTAGGCGTTCGGCGGCAGCAGCAGGACGGAGCCGGCGCCGGCCTCGGCGGCCTGCTCGGCCCAGCGGCGGGACTCGGCGCTGCCGTAGGCGGCCACGCCGGGCATGACCCGGGAGCCGTCGCCGGCCGCCTCGATGGCGACCTCGACGACCTTGGCGCGCTCCTCGGCGGTGAGCGTCTGGTACTCGCCCAGCGAGCCGTTGGGGACGACGCCCTCGCAGCCGGAGTCGATCAGCCAGCGGACGTGCTCGGCGTAGGCGTCGTAGTCGACGGAGTGGTCCGGGCGCAGCGGAAGCGTGGTGGCGACCATGATGCCGCGCCAGGGGCGGGTGGTGTCGTGCTGGGTGATGGACACGTGAGCTCCTTGATGAGGTGTGACATTTTATTAGAGAGGGCGGGCCGGAGACAAGGTCCCCGGCCCACCGTTCGGCGACGGGCCCCGAGGGGGCGTCTGACAATTCCCGCCAGGTTCGCGAATTGTCAGACGCCCCTACGCCTCCGAGGTCGGCCCCGCCGCCAGCTGGGAGAGCGGCACCGGGCAGCCCAGCGGCCGCCGGTCCGGCCCGGGTTCACCCGAACCGGCCAGGCACGCCACGGCCGGACCGCACATCCGGCCCTGGCACCAGCCCATGCCGGCCCGGGTGAGCAGCTTGACGGTGCGCGGATCACCCGCGCCCAGCTCGTCGACGGCCTCCCGGATCGCCGCGACCGGCACCTCCTCGCACCGACAGACGTCGGTGTCCGGGCGCAGCCAGCCGGTCCAGCCGGGGCCGGGCCGGTGGGCGGCGGCCATCAGGTCGGCGAAGGCCCGCAGCCGCGCGCGGCGGCGCAGCAGCGCGGCCCGCGGCCGCGCCCCGGCCACCGCGTGCGCGGCCAGCTCGCCCTCGGCGAGCGCCAGGTCCGCGCCGCCGACGCCGTTGGTCTCGCCCGCCGACCAGAGGCCGGGCACGCTGGTGCGCAGCCGGGCGTCGACCTCCAGCGCGACCGCGCCGTCCGGCCCTGTGAGAGTCCGCGCGCCCAGCTCGGTGGCCAGGTCGATCTGCGGCAGCAGGCCGTGGCCGACCGCGAGCGCGTCGCAGTCGATCCGCCGCTCGGTGCCGGCCACCGGCCGCCAGTCGGCGTCCAGCCGGGCCACGGTGACGCCGGTGACCCGGTCCGTCCCGTGCGCCTCGACCACCGCGGTGCGCGGGCGCAGCCGCACCCCGTGCCGCAGCAGCGCGCTGCCGTGCCCGGCGCCCTCGACCAGCTTGCCGGGGACGCCCGCCAGCACGCCGGGGCGCCGGACGTACCCGAGGTAGGCGGTGGCCTCGACCACGGCGGGCACCTCGGCCCCGGCGGTGACCAGCGAGGAGGCTGCCGCGAGCAGCAGCGGGCCGCTGCCGGCCACCACGATCCGCTTACCGGGCAGCACCAGCCCGGCCTTGAGCATCGCCTGGGCGCCGCCCGCAGTGACCACCCCGGGCAGGGTCCAGCCGGGGAACGGCAGCTGCCGCTCGTACGCGCCGGTGGCGAGCAGCACCGACCGGGACCGGACGGTGGCCCGGTCGGTGCTCTCCGGCCCACGGGTGACGTGCACCGCGTAACCGTCCTCGGTGCGCTCCAGTGCCCAGACCTGGTGCCCGGCCCGGAAGGCGGCCCGCCCGGCGCGCTCGTGCGCGGCGAGCCGGTCGGCCAGCCCGGTGTAGGCGGACCAGTGGTGGTGCAGCCGGTCCGGCCGGGCCGCGCCGAGACCGGGCGCGGGGTGGCGGTAGTACTGCCCGCCGGTGCTCTGCCCGCCGTCCAGCAGGGCGCAGCGCAGCCCGAGGTCCGCGGCGGTCACGGCGGCGGCGAGCCCGGCCGGGCCCGCGCCGACCACCACGAGGTCGTACGGAAAGGTGTCGAGGGGTTCAGACGGCGAGGTCGGCACGGCCGTGGCCCTCCTGGGTGGTGACGGTGGTGCCGGGCTCGGCGGGGAGCAGGCAGGTGCGCTGGTTGGGGCGGCCGTCCACCGTGGCCAGGCAGTCGAAGCAGGCGCCGATGCCACAGAACGCGCCGCGCGGCTTGCCGCCGACCCGGGTGGTGCGCCAGGCGAGCACGCCGTCGGCCCAGAGCGCGGCGGCGATCGACTGGCCGGGCAGCGCGGGGACGGGCCGCCCGTCGAACTCGATGTGGTGGGCGGGCCCGGGCTCGGCCTCGACCAGCCCGGCGGGGGTGCGGCGGCTCATCGGCGGCCTCTCCAATCTCACGGGTCCAGGAAGTGTCCGGAAGGCGCTCCGGTACGGGCGCTCACGCAGCCGGGAATCGGTCCGCGCGGAACGGCGCGAGGTCCTGCTCCGGCTGCTTGCCGGTGAGCTGCTCGCTGATCAGCAGTCCGGTCGCCGGGGCCAGCCCGATGCCGGCCCCCTCGTGCCCGCAGGCGTGGTGCAGCCCGGGCACCCTGGGGTCCGCGCCGATGGCCGGCAGGTGGTCCGGCAGGTACGGGCGGAAGCCCCGGTAGGTGCGCATCACGGTGACGCCGGCGAGCACCGGGAACAGCGCCGCGGCCTGGCTCGCCAGCCGGCTCAGCACCTCCTGGGAGAGGGTGCGGTCGAAGCCGACCCGCTCCCGGCTGGCTCCGATCAGCACCGGTCCGCCCGGGGTGCCCTCGATCACCGCGGAGGTCTCCAGCCCGGCCGAGCCGCTGGCCACGTTGGCCACGTAGTCGGCGGCGTAGACCTTGTGCCGTACGACCCGCGGCAGCGGCTCGGTGACCAGCACGAAGCCGCGCCGGGGCAGCACCGGCAGGTGGACTCCGGCCAGTGCGGCGATCTCGCCGCCCCAGGTGCCGGCCGCGTTCACCACGGCGGGGGCGGCCAGGCTCCGCCGGTCGGTCCGCACGCCGCGCACGGCGCCGTCCGGCCCCTGGTCGATGGCGGTGACGCTCTCCCCGGTGATCAGCTCGGCGCCCATCCGGCGCGCCTCGCGCAGCAGGTGGGCGGCGGCGAGGGCGGGCTGGACCTGGGCGTCCTGCGGGTAGTGGAAGCCTCCGGCCAGGCCCTCGGCAAGGTGCGGCTCCAGCTCGCGCAGCCGGTCGCCGGGCACCTCCTCGGCCTCGACCCCGACGGAGCGCTGCTCGGCGGCGAAGGCGCGCAGCGCCTCCTGCCCGGCGGGGGTGGAGGCGACCACCACGCCGCCCTTGGGCTCGTACTCGATGGCTGCGCCGAGCTGCTCGGCGAGTTCACGCCAGAGCCGGGTACTGAGCAGGGCGAGGTCGAGTTCGGGGCCGGGCTCCTTGTCGGAGACCAGCAGGTTGCCCTCGCCCGCGCCGGTGGTGCCGCCGGCCACCGGCCCGCGGTCGACGACGGCGACGGCGAGCCCGGCGCGGGCGGCGTAGTAGGCGCAGGCGGCGCCGACCACTCCGGCGCCGACCACGACGACGTCCAGGGGAGGTCTCTCGGTCTTCAGCACGTCAGTAATATGTCACATGCCATCTACCCTGCCAAGACCGACCCGTCGAAACCGGTGGAAAACCGACCAACGATCAGGTCACAGGACGGAACGCCGGACAGCGAAAAGCCCCGGCCCACCGCTCGGCAGCGGCGGACCGGGGCTCCTCAGGGCCTACCGGCTCAGGTGATGTCGTCCATCTCCTCGCGGTGGGACGCCGGTACCGCCGCACCGGCCGTCGGGGCCGCCGAGGCCCGGACGGTCTCCGCACCGGCCACCGGCTGCACCGAGAGGTCCAGCTGCGAGGCCTCCTCGTCGTCCAGCCCGGCGTCCGGGTTGCGGCGCGCCCTGCGCTTGTCGCTGATCAGCGCGATGGCCACGGCGATGAAGTACAGCGCCCAGATCGGCGCGGCCAGCGCGAGCATGCTCAACGGGTCGGCGCTCGGCGTGGCGAAGGCCGCGAACACCGTGATGGCCATGATCATCCCGCGCCACCAGCCGAGCAGCCGCTTGCCGCTGACCATGCCGACCAGGTTCATCATCACGAGCAGCAGCGGGAACTCGAAGGCGAGGCCGAAGACCAGCACCATCCGGGTGGCGATGTCGAAGTAGTCGTCCGGCGGAAGGATCGGCGTGGTGTCGTTCGGGGTGAACGAGATCAACACCTCGATCGTGGTCGGCAGCACCAGGAAGGCGCAGCCGACACCGGCCAGGAACAGCGGCGCCCCGCACGCCATGAAGATGACGGTGTACTTCTTCTCGTGCCGGTGCAGACCGGGCGCCACGAACGCCCACACCTGCCACAGCCAGATCGGCACCGCGCCGACCACGCCGGCCGTCAGCGCCACCTTAAGCATCCAGGTGAAACCCGAGGTCAGACCGATCGTGGAGACCTGCGCGCACTTGCCGTGGTACTGGGCCGCGGTCTCCGTGGTGCACTGCGGCAGCGGCTTCAGCAGGAGGGTTTCGAGCTGCTTGTGGTACACCAGCGCCACGATGGTGATCAGCACGATCGCCAGGACCGACTTGACCACGCGGTTGCGCAGTTCCCGCAGGTGGTCGGCGAGGGCCATCCGCCCCTCAGGATCCTTTGGCGCCTTCGACGCCTTGGAGAGCTTGCTCAACCCCGGTCCTCAACTCGTGCGTCGGGGCCCGCCGGTCGACGGGCCTCCGTGGTCGCGCGCGTCGCCCACGTCGTGTGCGCGGCGCGCGCCAGGTGCGTCACGTGCGCCGCGCTCAGTGCGGGCGGTCGCCGTCGGGCGCGGAGGCCCCGGCGGCGGGCTCGTTCACCGGACGGGCCGTGGCCGACGCGCCCGGAGCAGCCTGGATGGTCCTGCCCACGGTGCCGTCCACCGGAGCCGGAGCGGGCCGGGCCGGCTGCTCGGCCCCGCCGTCCGAACGCATCGCCTGGGCCTCGCTCTTGAGGATCCGCATCGACTTGCCCAGCGAGCGCGCCAGGTCCGGCAGCCGCTTGGCTCCGAACAGCACGATGGCGAGAACCACGATCACCACGATCGCGGTCATCGAGATGCGCATGCGCGACCACCTTCAGTCATGGCGGCCCGACGGGCCGTCCGCTGCGGATGGTAACCGCTGCGGATGACGCCACGACGACGGCCGCCCGAACGGGACAGCGGCCCCCGGTACGCGGTTCAGGAGCCATCTGAGAGCGTAACCCGCCCCCACCCGCCGCAGCAGCCCCGCACCACCTCGGGCCGGTCGTGCTAGGCGGCCGGGACGCTCCGCTCCGCGGCCGGGGCGCCCGACCCGGGTACCGCGTCCGCCAGGTCCTCGGCCGCCGCGGCCAGCGCCCGCGAGGCCCGGTCCACGCCCTTGGCCAGCGCCCGCACGTCCAGCCAGAGCCGGATCGCGAGGACCCCGAGGACCAGCAGGCCCGCGGTGGCGAGCAGGACGGCGGCGACGAGCATCCAGGACATGCGCCCCAGCCTATACGGGCGCTACCCCTCCGCCGGGACGAGCCGCATGGTGCGCACCCCGGCCCCGGCGAGCGCCTCGACGATCTTCTCCCCGGCCGGCTTGCGCACCGCCGCCCCGCACCGCGGGCAGGCGAAGCTGTAGTACGCCTGGGCCGGGGTGCGACCGAGGGTCAGGCGGAAGTCCTCGGCCGGGAGCTCCACCTTCTCCCGGCACTCGGAGCAGTACACCTTGAATCTGGTCCCGGGTTCCACCGCTCAGGCCCGCCCCTCCCCGTAGGCGGCCAGCGCCTCCCGCGCGGCCGAGCGCGCCTGCTCGGCCAGCTCGGGCGGCGAGACGATCCGGCCGTCCCGGCCCAGCCGCAGCGCCAGCGGGCGCAGCTGGGAGGGGTCGGCGCTGCGCAGGGTGATCCGCAGCCCGCCGTCGGGCAGCTCCTCGGCCCGGTCGTGGGTGTAGTACTCGGCCACCCAGCGCCCGCCGGAGGAGACCTCGACGACCACCTCGGGGTCGTCCGCCGCCGGATTGACCAGCCCGCCGCTCAGGTCGCGCGGCTCGCGCCGGGGCGGGTCGGCCGGGACGTCCAGGACGCGGATCTCGGCGACCCGGTCGAGCCGGAACATCCGGTGGTCCTCGGAGGTGCGGCACCAGGCCTCGAGGTAGGTGTGGCCCTCGGTGAGCAGCCGGATCGGGTCGACCTCGCGCTCGGTCATCCCGCCGCGCCCGTGCGAGTAGTAGCGCAGCCAGAGCCGGCGGCCCTCGCTGAGCGCGCGGTCGATGTCGGCGAACACGTGGCTCTCCGCCTCGAAGGTCACGCCGACCCGGGCGCTGCCCTCGGCGCTCTCCCCCGCCGCGTTCTCGATCTTGGCGACGGCCCGGGTGAGCGCCTCCCGGTCCCCGGCCCGCAGGCCCGGCAGCCCGGCCACCGCGCGGGCGGCCACCAGCAGCGCGGTCGCCTCGTCGGCGGCCAGCCGCAGCGGCTGGGCCACGTCGTCGACGTTGTGCCACCAGATCCGCTCGCCGTCGGTGTCGATGTCGAGCAGGTCGCCGCCGCGGAAGCTGGTGCCGCACATCGGCAGCACGTTGAGGTCCGCGATCAGCTCGCGCTCGCTGATCCCGAACGCCCGGGCCACCTCGGCGACCTCGGCCCCGGGCCGCTCGCGCAGGTAGGTGACCAGCGACAGCATCCGTCGCGTCTGGTCAATCGCGTTACTCATGCCTGCTCGTCCTCCGAGTCCAGCCCCGCGACCGCCCGCAGCCGGTCGACCACATCCGCCCGCAGCTCCTCCGGCCCGAGCACCAGCACGTCCGGCCCGAACTCGGCCAGGTCCGCGCCCAGCCCGTTGCCGTACGGGATCTCCAGTTCGTCCCAGGCCTCGTCCACCCGGGTGCTGCTCAGCGCCTTGGTGCGCAGCGGGAAGCCGGCGCCCCGGCGGACCCGGACGGTCGCGGTGGCGGTGGCCCCCTCCCCGGCGAACTTCGCCACGGTGGCCCGGACGTCCACGTGCTCGGGCACGGTGCCGAGGAAGGCCCCGGACCTCGCCTTCACCTTGCCGGTGATCCGGCTGAGCCGGAACACCCGGGCGTCGCCCCGGTCGCGGTCGTACCCGGCCAGGTACCAGTGCCCGCGCCAGCACTCCAGCGCCCACGGCTCGACACTACGCTGCTCGACGGCGGCGGCACCGGCCTTGCGGTACTCGAAGGTGACCGGACGGCGGTCCCGGGCGGCGGTGAGCAGTGGCTCGAACGCGGCCTCCCGGGCGGGGATGCGCGGCTCCAGTGCGGTACGGCCCTCGGCCTCGGCGAACGGCACCCCGGCCGCGCGCAGCTTCTGCAGGGCGCCGCTGGCCGCGCCGGACATCTTGGCCTGCTGCCATACCCGGGCGGCCAGGGTCAGCGCGGCCGCCTCCTCGGCGTCCAGGGCGATCTCGGGCAGCCGGTTGCGGTCGGCGCGGGCCAGGTACCCGAGCTCGCCGTCCAGGGCGCTCTCGTCGACGTCGATCACCAGGCCGAGCTCGCGCAGGTCGTCCTTGTCCCGCTCGAACATCCGGTTGAAGGCGTCCTCGCTGCTGTTCTGCCAGGCCTCGCGGTACGCCTCGATGGATTCCCGCAGCTCCTTCTTGGAGAGCGGACGTCTGGTGTTCATCAGGCACAGGGCGAGATTCATCAGCCGCTCTGCCTTGGCGATCGCCATCGCTGACCCTTCCGGTGTGCCGCGCCGCGCGCGGGGTGTGCCAACCGGGCGATCACCACCCGGCGGGACCGACCGTACCGGTAGCGGTACGCACTGCAAAAGCCGCGTCCCGCACCCCGCCCCCGCGCCGTGCCGTTCGGGCCCGGACATGCCCGTGGGCCGGGCCCCCGGAGGGGTCCGGCCCACGGTGCGAAGGGCTCAGACGCCCAGCAGGTCGACCACGAAGATCAGGGTCGAGTGCGGCGGGATCGCCGTGGTCGGCGACTGGGCACCGTACGCCAGGTGCGACGGGATGGTCAGCTCGCGGCGGCCACCGACCTTCATGCCCGCGATGCCCTGGTCCCAGCCCTTGATGACGCGGCCCTTGCCCAGCGGGAACTGGAACGGAGCGGTGCCCCGGTTCCAGCTCGCGTCGAACTCCTCGCCGGTCTCGAAGGTCACGCCGACGTAGCGGACGCTGACCGTCTGGCCCGGCTTGGCCTCCTCGCCGTCACCCACGACGATGTCGCGGATCTGCAGCTCCGACGGGGCGTCGCCGATCGGGAAGTCGATCTCGGGCTTCTCGTTGAGGTTGACGCTCACAGTCCCTCTTCTCACATTCGCTTGCATTCACGACCAAGCGGCGGGGGGGCCCCCCCCCCCCCCCCCCCCCCCCCCCGCGCGGGGCCCCCCCCCCCCCCCGCGGCCCCCCCCCCGCCCCCCCCCCCCGGGGAAACGAGCAC
Source organism: Kitasatospora sp. NPDC101235 (assembly GCF_044767505.1). Lineage (NCBI taxonomy): Bacteria > Bacillati > Actinomycetota > Actinomycetes > Kitasatosporales > Streptomycetaceae > Kitasatospora > Kitasatospora sp. NPDC101235. The sequence goes on along the minus strand of NZ_JBIWNZ010000007.1, from coordinate 42,125 downwards.
AAAATGTAACCCAAC
>NZ_JBIWNZ010000007.1:0-42100 GCF_044767505.1 Kitasatospora sp. NPDC101235 | reverse complement strand
GTGGTGTTTCCCCCACACATCCGCTATTACACCCGGGGCTTAAACCCCCCCCCCCGGGGCGCCCCCCCCCCCCGCCCCCCCCCCCCCCCCCCGGCCCCCCCCCCCCCCCCCCCGTCCGGGTCCGGCCACGCGGCCCGACCCGAAGGTCACACGTCGACCATTGTCACCCGAAAGTGGATCAGCCCTGACCGGCGTCCAGAATGTCCACCACGAAGACCAGCGTCGCGTTGGCCGGGATGTCGCCCTGGCCCTTGTCGCCGTAGCCCAGCGCGGCGGGGATCACCAGCTCGACCCGGCTGCCGACGGTCTGGCCCTCCAGCCCCTGGTCCCAGCCCTGGATGACCTGGCCACCGCCGACCGGGAAGGTGAACGCCTGGCCCTTGCTGAGCGAGGAGTCGAAGACCTTGCCGTTCGAGAACAGCGCACCGGTGTACTGGACGACGACCTTCTCGCCCTTCTCCACCTTCGGCCCGTTGCCCTTGATCAGGACGTGCGACTTCAGCTCGGTCGGGTCCTTGGCCCCGGCCACCGGGGTGATCTCGGCCGGCTTCTTGCCGTTGTCCTTGACCTGCGGGAAGTCCGCCGGCGGCGGGGTGACGGTACCGCTCACCACGGCGTCGGGCGCGTTGGCGTTGCGGATGTCGATCACGAAGATCAGGTCGTCCTTGGGGCCGATCGACATGTCGGCCTTGCCCTGGGCGCCGAACGCGGCGGCCGGCGGGGCCACCACCAGCAGCCGGCTGCCGGCCTTCTTGCCGATCACGGCCTGGTCCAGGGCCGGGATCAGCGCGTCGGTGCCGGCCTGGAAGATCTGCGGCTTCCCGTTGGCGTCGTACGAGCTCGGGATGTCCTTGCCGGTGTTCCAGTCCTTGGCGGTGTAGTCCACCGAGGTCCAGGAGTTCTTCTCCACCTTGGCGCCGGTGCCCTCGGTGAGCACCTTGACCACGAAGGAGCCGTCGGAGGCCTCGCCCGGCACCTGGATCTCGGCCTTCTTGCCGAAGTCGCCGGCGACCGTCGGCAGCACCTTGGCGCTGTCCTTGATCGGCGGCACCGGGTCGGCGGTCGGCGTGGGCGGCGCGGTCTTGGCCGCGTCCGGCTTGGCGGCCGAGGCGCTGTCCTTGGAACCGTCCTTGTTCACCATGTAGAGGGTGATGCCGCTGCCGACCAGCAGCACGGCCAGCACGGTGCCGAGGATCACGCCCAGCCTGCCGACGCCGGGCGGGTTCTCGTCGTACCCGGCCTCGGAGGTGTCGGCCTTGCGCACGTTGGAGGCGAAGATCTGCGGGGCGTCGTCCGTCTTGGTCCCACCCGCGGCGCGCGGCGCGGCGCCGGGCTGCGCCCAGCCGGCCTGCTGCGCCAGGATCGCCGGGGGAACGACGATCGACTCTCCGTCGCCGCCGACCGGGCCGCCGGGGCGAGAGGCGGCCGGGTCACCCGCAGAGCTGTCGTTCGCCGCGGTGCCGGCCCCGCCCGGGCTCGGCGTCTTCTCAGTCATGACTCCCCATCCATCTCGCCACGAGGTCTTCCAGGTCTGCGCCCGGCGTGGGCACGCCGGCCTGCGGTCGCACCGCCCGCCCCGGACCTCGGCACCGGGCGGCGCCTGCCACAGTGCGTGGGCAGTATGACAGCTCAGGATGAGGGCGGACGCTTCGTTGTACGAGCGTCCGCCCAAGCGTACGGAATCCCGGGGGTGACTTCCTAGACCGCTTCGAGAATGTCGATCACGAAGACCAGGGTCGAGTTCGGCGGCACCGAGCCCTGCGCCTTGTCCTGGTAACCGAGCGCCGGCGGCACCACCAACAGGACACGGCTGCCGACGTTCTGCCCGACCAGGCCCTTGTCCCAGCCCTCGATCACACTGCCGGTGCCGATCTGCACCGCCTGCGCGCCGCCGTGCGTCCAGGAGGAGTCGAACTGCTGGCCGTTGGCCCACAGCACCCCGGTGTACTGCACCACCAGGGTCTGCCCGCTCTTGACCTGCTTGCCCTCGCCCTTGATCAGCACCGCCTGCTGGAGGTCGGCGGGAGGGGCCTGCCCGGCCGGGATCGTGATCGTCGCCGCCGCCTTGCCGTTGTCCTTGACCTGCGGCATCGTCGCGGGCGGCTCCGTCATGGTCCCGGTCAGGGTGGAGTCCGGCGGCAGGCTCCCCACGATGTCCAGCACGAACACCACGGTGTCGCCCTTGTTGACGCCCAGCTGGTTGGAGCCCTGCTCTCCGAAGGCTGCCGCCGGCGGGGCCACCACCAGCAGCCGGGTGCCCACCTTCTTGCCGATCACGCTCTGGTCCAGCGCCGGCACCAGCTGCCCGCTGCCGGCCTGGTAGAGCTGCGGCTTGCCGTTGGCGTCGTACGAGCTGGGCAGATCCTTGCCGGTGGTCCAGTCCTTGGCGGTGTAGTTGACCGTCGCCCAGTCGCCCTTGTTGACGGTCGCGCCGTCGCCTTCGCTGACCGTGTTCACCACGAACTGGCCGCTGGGCTGCTGGCCCTCGGGGATGGCGATGGTGGCCTTGCTGCCGAATCCGCCACCCGAAAGAGTGGGCATCGGCGACGCCTCGCCGACCGGCGCGGGCACCGTCGGGGCGGCGCTCGCCGGGGACGGCGTCGCCGGGCCGGCCGCCTTGGGGGAGCTGCTGCAGGCGACCGCGAGCAGCAGCGGCAGGGTGAGAAGCAAACCGGCGGTGCGGCGCACGGTGGTCCTAACTGTCGGTCGAAGTCGGCTCTCCTGACTCGACGGACAGCGTATGCCCGGCACGCGTCCGGCCCCGGTAGACACCACCGGGGCCGGCTCCAGCGTCTTGATCTTGGCGCCTCGATCACACCGCGTCGGGACTACATCCCCGCGATCAGCTTCTCCACCCGCTCGTCCACCGAACGGAACGGGTCCTTGCACAGCACCGTGCGCTGCGCCTGGTCGTTCAGCTTCAGGTGCACCCAGTCCACCGTGAAGTCCCGGCGCTGCTCCTGCGCCCGGCGGATGAAGTCCCCGCGCAGCCGGGCCCGGGTGGTCTGCGGCGGGATCGACTTGGCCTCGAAGGTCTTGAGGTCGGTGGTCACCCGCTGCGCCTGGCCCTTGCCCTGGAGCAGGTAGAACAGGCCGCGGCGGCGGTGGATGTCGTGGTACGCGAGGTCGATCTGGGCCACCCGCGGGTTGGACATGGTCATCTGGTGCTTCTCGCGGTAGCGCTCGATGAGCTTGTACTTCATGATCCAGTCGATCTCCTGGGCCACTCCGTCCAGCCGCTCGGTGCGGACGGCCTCCAGGGTGCGGCCCCACAGGTCGAGCACCCGGGCGACGGTCCCGGTGTTGATGCCCTTGCGGTCGGCGAACTCCAGGGCCTTGGTGTAGTACTCCTCCTGGATGTCCAGCGCGCTGGCCTCCCGGCCGTTGGCGAGCCGCACCTGGTGGGTGCCGGTGAGGTCGTGGCTGACCTCGCGGATCGCCCTGATCGGGTTCTCCAGGGTGAGGTCGCGCATCACCACGCCGGCCTCGATCAGCCGCAGCACCAGGTCGGTGGAGCCGACCTTGAGCAGTGTCGTGGTCTCGGACATGTTGGAGTCGCCGACGATCACGTGCAGCCGGCGGTAGCGCTCGGCGTCCGCGTGCGGCTCGTCCCGGGTGTTGATGATCGGGCGCGAGCGGGTGGTGGCGGAGCTGACGCCCTCCCAGATGTGCTCGGCCCGCTGGCTGACGCAGTACACCGCGCCGCGCGGGGTCTGGAGCACCTTGCCCGCGCCACAGATCAGCTGCCGGGTGACCAGGAACGGGATCAGCACGTCGGCCAGCCGGGAGAACTCGCCGTGCCGGGCCACCAGGTAGTTCTCGTGGCAGCCGTAGGAGTTGCCGGCCGAGTCGGTGTTGTTCTTGAAGAGGTAGACGTCCCCCGCGATGCCCTCCTCGTGCAGCCGCCGCTCGGCGTCCACCAGGAGTCCTTCGAGGATGCGCTCGCCGGCCTTGTCGTGCGTCACCAGTTCGACGACGTCGTCGCACTCGGGGGTGGCGTACTCGGGGTGGGAGCCGACGTCGAGGTAGAGGCGGGCGCCGTTGCGCAGGAAGACGTTGCTGCTGCGCCCCCAGGAGACGACCCGGCGGAACAGGTACCGCGCCACCTCGTCCGGCGACAGCCGTCGCTGCCCGCGAAACGTGCAGGTCACGCCGTACTCGTTCTCCAGCCCGAAAATCCGGCGGTCCATGAGCACTCCATTCCGTGTCGGAGCTGTCCGAAACCGCCTCCACGGCGACTGGGCCGCCGCAGGGGCACCGGAGTCCCGTACGGCGGAAGGGCCGCCGTACGGGACTCCGCAGGCACTGCTACACCGGCGTGCCGTCCGCCGGGTTCTCCTCGTCGTCCGCCTCGGCGGACTGGTCCCCGTCGAGCAGCCGGCCCAGCTGGTTGCCCAGGATCCGCTTGAACTTGCGCTGCTGGAACCGCTGGCGGTCGAGGACCGCGACCTCCAGTTGTTCCGGTGTGAGGCTGCGCGGGCTGCCGCCGTTGGGGTCGCGGGCGAGCGAGTCCACGGCGAGCTTCACCGCCTCGGTGAGGCTCATGCCGACCCGGTGGCGCTGGCCCAGGTAGTTGCCGATCGAGTCGGCGTTGCCGCCGACCACCACGTAGTTCTTCTCGTCCACGACCGAGCCGTCCGGCGTGAGCCGGTAGATCTGGTCGTTGTCGCTGGTGCGGCCGACCTCGGCCACGATCAGCTCGACCTCGTACGGCTTCTCGCCGACCGAGGAGAAGATGGTGCCCAGGGTCTGGGCGTACACGTTGGCCAGGCCCCGGGCCGTGACGTCGGCCCGGTCGTAGGAGTAGCCGCGCAGGTCGGCGTAGCGGACGCCGCCGATGCGCAGGTTCTCGAACTCGTTGTAGCGACCGACCGCCGCGAAGGCGATCTTGTCGTAGATCTCGGAGACCTTGTGGAGCGCCCTGGAGGTGTTCTCCGCGACGAAGACGATGCCGTCGGCGTAGGTGAGCACGACCACGCTGCGGCCGCGCGCGATGCCCTTGCGGGCGTACTCCGCGCGGTCCGCCATGGCCTGCTGGGGCGAGACGTAGAACGGTGTCGACACCGGCGGTCGTCCCTTTCCTGTGAGGTGGTGGCTAGATCAGCGGGGCCTGCGGGCCGTTGGGCCGGACCCGGCGCTCGTCGGTGACGGCGACGGCGACCTCCGTGACCTCCGCCTCGGTGAGCCGGCGGAAGCCGTCCTCGGTGATCAGCGAGACGATCGGGAAGATCTTGCGGGCGAGGTCCGGGCCGCCGGTGGCGGAGTCGTCGTCCGCCGCGTCGTACAGCGCCTGGACGACCATGGTGACGGCCTGGTCGGCCGTCAGGTCCTCGCGGTAGAGCTTCTTCATCGAGCCGCGCGCGAAGACCGAGCCCGAACCGGTCGCGGTGAAGCCGCGCTCCTCGGAGCGCCCGCCGGTGACGTCGTAGTTGAAGATCCGGCCGCGGCCGAGGTCCAGGTCGTAGCCGGCGAACAGCGGCACCACCGCGAGGCCCTGCATCGCCATGCCCAGGTTGCCCCGGATCATGGTGGTGAGCCGGTTGGCCTTGCCTTCCAGGGAGAGCGTGGTGCCCTCGATCTTCTCGTAGTGCTCCAGCTCCAGCTGGAACAGCCGGACCATCTCGATCGCGAGGCCCGCGGTGCCGGCGATGCCGACCGCGCTGAACTCGTCGGCCGGGAAGACCTTCTCCATGTCACGCTGGGCGATCACGTTGCCCATCGTCGCCCGGCGGTCACCCGCGATCACCACGCCGCCGTCGAAGACCGCGGCCACGATCGTGGTCCCGTGCGGGGCCTCGATCACGGCCCCCTCGGGCAGCCCGCGGCGGCCGGGGACCAGCTCCGGCTTGTGCTCGGCGAGGAAGTCGATGAACGAGGACGACCCCGGGGTCAGGAAGGCAGCCGGTAGACGCCCGGTGCCACGAGTGTTGGCTTCCACACGATTCCTTCCAGGTAGCTTGAAGCGCGCGCTGCCCGCACCCTACCCGCCCGTCGATCACTGTCCACGGGTGGAGGGGCCGGTGCCGGACGGCCGGACGGTGCTCGCCGCCCAGCCGCCCCGGATGGTCGCGACCGTGAATTCGGAATGCCGGGCCGGGCTATTGCCCGCCCTTCTGGACGAATCCGCGGACGAAATCCTCGGCGTTGGATTCGAGGACCTCGTCGATTTCGTCCAGCACCGCGTCGACGTCGTCGCTCAGCTTTTCCTGGCGCTCCTTGAGGTCGTCGGAATTCTGGCTTTCCGCGGCCTGCTCCTCGACCTCCTCGGAGGAACGGTTTGCCCGCTGCTGGCCGCCGCCGGTGTCCTTGCTCGCCATTTCCCTCACCCCGCTCGATTCGTCTGGCACGGTTCGGTCGCTGCTGCTGCACCGACCCTATACACAAGGTGCGACTGCCGCTCCCGGTTTGCCGGTGGCGCTTCCTGTCCAACACCCGCTGCCACCCCGGATGATTCCCATTCGGCGGACGTTCACCCGTGGTGATCGAAAAGTTACCCGCCGGACAGCACCCGGAGCAGGTCCTCGGCCGTGCGGCAGCGGTCCAGCAGTTCCTTGACGTGGTTGCGGGTGCCGCGCAGTGGCTCCAGGGTGGGCACGCGCTGCAACGAGTCCCGGCCGGGCAGGTCGAAGATCACCGAGTCCCAGGAGGCCGCCGCGACGTGGTCCGCGTACTGTTCCAGGCAGCGCCCGCGGAAGTACGCCCGGGTGTCCTCCGGGGGCTTGGTGACGGCCCGCTCGACCTCGTCCTCGGTGAGCAGCCGCTCGAACCGCCCACGGGCCACCAGACGGTTGTAGAGGCCCTTCTCGGGCCGTACGTCGCTGTACTGGAGGTCGACCAGGTGCAGCCGCGGGTTCTCCCACTCCAGGGCGTCCCGGCTGCGGTAGCCCTCCAGGATCTCCCGCTTGGCGATCCAGTCCAGCTGCCGGGACAGCGACATCGGGTCGCGCTCCAGTCGGCCCAGGACGTCCTCCCAGCGCGCCAGCACGTCCACCGTCTGCTCGTCCGCGTCGGTCCCGAAGCGGTCCTCGACGTACTTGCGGGCCAGTTCGAAGTACTCCAGCTGGAGCTGGACGGCGGTGAGCCGGCGCCCGTTGCGCAGGGTGATCAGGTGCTTGAGCGTCGGGTCGTGGGAGACCCGGTGCAGGGTGCGCACCGGTTGGTCGACGGCGAGGTCGGCGGCGATGAACGAGTCCTCGATCATCGACAGGACCAGCGCGGTGGTGCCCAGCTTCAGGTAGGTGGAGATCTCGGAGAGGTTGGCGTCCCCGATGATCACGTGCAGCCGGCGGTACTTCTCGGCGTCCGCGTGCGGCTCGTCGCGGGTGTTGATGATCGGGCGTTTCAGCGTCGTCTCCAGGCCCACCTCGACCTCGAAGTAGTCCGCCCGCTGGCTGATCTGGAAGCCGTGCGCCGAGCCGTCCTGGCCGATGCCGACCCGGCCGGCGCCGGTGACCACCTGGCGGGAGACGAAGAACGGGGTGAGGTGGCGGACGATGTCGGCGAACGGTGTCGCCCGCTTCATCAGGTAGTTCTCGTGGGTGCCGTAGGAGGCGCCCTTGTTGTCGGTGTTGTTCTTGTACAGGTGGATGTTCTGCCCGTTGGGCAGCTCCAGCGCGCGTTGCGCGGCGGCCGCCATGATCCGCTCGCCGGCCTTGTCCCAGAGCACGGCGTCGCGCGGGTTGGTCACCTCGGGCGAGCTGTACTCGGGGTGCGCGTGGTCCACGTAGAACCGGGCCCCGTTGGTGAGGATGACGTTGGCGAGGCCGATGTCCTCGTCGGTCAGCTGGCTGGCGTCCGCGACCTCGCGGGCCAGGTCGAACCCCCGTGCGTCGCGCAGCGGATTCTCCTCCTCGAAGTCCCAGCGGGCCCGCCGTGCCCGGTGCATCGCCGCCGCGTACGCGTTGACGATCTGGGACGAGGTGAGCATGGCGTTGGCGTTGGGGTGCCCGGGCACGGAGATCCCGTACTCGGTCTCGATGCCCATCACGCGCCGTACGGTCATGCGGCCCTCCTTGCCCGGTGCCCCACCCCCGACGGGCGGAGCACGCTGACGTACCGCCGAACAACACCGACGCCGGCCATCTGCCCGCGGACGGTGGGTCGAGCCTAGAACCCGGCGCCGACCGGCGGGCCCGGAGACGCGCCGTCCGGCTGCGGGGCCGCGAGGCGCCACAGCCGGACGGTGTGCGTACAGCTCCGGGGACCGCTGCCGGCCCGGACAACCGCGTGCTTACAGGTACTGCCCCGTGTTGGCGACAGTGTCGATCGAGCGGCCGGACTCGGCGCCCTGCTTGCCGGTGACCAGCGTGCGGATGAAGACGATCCGCTCGCCCTTCTTGCCGGAGATGCGGGCCCAGTCGTCCGGGTTGGTGGTGTTCGGGAGGTCCTCGTTCTCCTTGAACTCGTCCACGCAGGCGGCGAGCAGGTGGGAGACGCGCAGACCGCGCTGACCGTGGTCGAGGAAGTCCTTGATGGCCATCTTCTTCGCGCGGTCGACGATGTTCTGGATCATCGCACCGGAGTTGAAGTCCTTGAAGTACAGGACCTCCTTGTCACCGTTGGCGTAGGTGACCTCCAGGAAGCGGTTCTCCTCGGTCTCGGAGTACATCCGCTCCACCACCGACTGGATCATCGCGACCACCGTGGCCTCGACGGAGCCGTCGTGCTCCTTGAGGTCGTCCGGGTGGAACGGCAGCGAGTCCTTGAGGTACTTGGAGAAGATGTCCTTCGCGGCCTCGGCGTCCGGGCGCTCGATCTTGATCTTGACGTCCAGGCGGCCGGGCCGCAGGATCGCCGGGTCGATCATGTCCTCGCGGTTCGAGGCGCCGATGACGATGACGTTCTCCAGGCCCTCCACGCCGTCGATCTCGGCGAGCAGCTGCGGGACGATGGTGTTCTCCACGTCCGAGCTGACGCCGGAGCCGCGGGTGCGGAACAGCGACTCCATCTCGTCGAAGAAGACGATGACGGGCGTGCCCTCGCCCGCCTTCTCCCGGGCCCGCTGGAAGACCAGGCGGATCTGCCGCTCGGTCTCGCCCACGTACTTGTTGAGCAGCTCGGGGCCCTTGATGTTGAGGAAGTAGCTCTTCCCCTGGGGGCGGCCGGTGACCTCGGCGACCTTCTTCGCCAGCGAGTTGGCGACCGCCTTGGCGATCAGCGTCTTGCCGCAGCCGGGCGGGCCGTAGAGCAGCACGCCCTTGGGCGGGCGCAGCTCGTACTCCTTGAACAGGTCGGCGTGCAGGTAGGGCAGCTCGACCGCGTCGCGGATCTGCTCGATCTGGTTGCTCAGGCCGCCGATCTGACGGTAGTCGATGTCCGGGACCTCTTCGAGGACCAGCTCCTCGACCTCGGCCTTCGGCACGACCTCGAACACGTAGCCGGAGCGGGGCTCCAACAGCAGGGCGTCCCCGGCCCGGATGGTCAGCCCGCGCAGCGGCTCGGCGAGGCGCACCACGCGCTCCTCGTCGGTGTGCCCCAGGACCAGGGCGCGCTCGCCGTCCTCCAGGATCTCCTTGAGGGTGACGATCTCGCCGATGCTCTCGAAGGCCATCGCGTCCACGATGTTGAGGGCCTCGTTGAGCATCACTTCCTGGCCGCGCCGCACCTCGTCGAGGGCGACGTTGGGGCTGACGTTCACGCGGAGCTTGCGCCCACCGGTGAAGATGTCGGCGGTGCCGTCCTCGTTCGCGTCGAGGAAGGTGCCGAACCCGGCCGGGGGCTGTGCCAGCCGGTCCACTTCCTCCTTGAGGGCCACGATCTGGTCGCGGGCCTCGCGCAGGGTGGAGGCGAGCCGTTCGTTCTGGGCGGTCACGCCCGCCAGGTTGGTCTGGAGCTCGACGATCCGCTCTTCGAGGATCCTCGAAGAGCGCGGCGAGTCGGCGAGCTTGCGGCGCAGCACGGCGATCTCCTGCTCAAGGTACGAGACCTGAGCGGCCTCGTCGGAACCACGAGCGGGCCTGCCGGTGCTGCGGTTGTAGTCGTCATCGTGGGCTGCCACGGTCCTCACCTCCTCCGGGGAGCTGGACGCTTCCAGACCCTACCTGGGACCAGGGGTCCGTAAACCCCTAGATCAAGAAAGATGGAACGGGCGTGTCCGATCTTCGCCCCAGCGTGCTTCCCCTCTGCTAAGGGGGATACCCACCGCGCACGGCCCAAAGCGGGCCGGATGTATCGTCGAGCGAAGTGATATCCGATCGCGACCACAAGTCGAGGTCCGATCGTTGTACGAATGGCGGGATTGCTCCAGGAATAGGGGCGACCCGGGACAGAAACGGCAGGGGACCATGTCGGTGACCGAGCAGACCGCGGCGGCCGAGGAGCTGGAGGTGTGGATCGACCAGGATCTGTGCACCGGCGACGGCATCTGCGCGCAGTACGCACCCGAGGTCTTCGAACTCGACATCGACGGGCTGGCCTACGTGAAGGGGCCGGACGACGAGCTGCGCCAGCAGCCCGGGGAGACGGCCCCGGTACCGCTGACGATCCTTCAGGACGTGGTGGACTCGGCGAAGGAGTGCCCCGGCGACTGCATCCACGTGCGCCGGGTCGCCGACAGGGTCGAGGTGTACGGCCCGGACGCGGAGTAGTCGGTCCGTCACACGGCGGAGACCGGGGCGGCGGTCTGGGAGCGTTCCCAGCCGCCGCCCTTGTGCGTCCAGGTGAGGTCGAGTGAGATGTCGGGCCGGAACCGCGGCACGTCCTCGCTCGAATACCCCTGCGCGTGTCCGGTGACGGCGCCGTCCGAACGCACCGCGATCCGACTCACGGTGAGGTTCTCGCGCTCGGTGAGCAGGGTGGCCACCACCTCCGGGCGCTCGCCCGGGCCGAAGCCGAGCAGGAAGACGGCGTCCGGCGGGGTGCCGGTCTCGGTGGCGCAGTGCGCGGCAACCACCGTGCCGGGCCGCCCGTCGCCGAGCCGCGTGGGCACGCTGAGCGCCGTCTTGACCGGGAACGGGCCGCAGTCCAGCGGAAGTTGGGCCCGGGACGGATCAGGGGCGGCGCTCGCGGCGAGGGCCTTGGGGGTGGCGTGCGCGGGCACCGGGGTGCCGGTCGCCGGGGAGGCGGCGAGCGCGGCCCCCACCACCGCGCCGCAGCCGGCCAGGGCGACGACCCAGTGCCAGGGGGCGGTGCGCGCGTGCCCGGGCCCGGAGCGGCCCCGCGGTGTCTGCTGTCCAGCCGTCGCCGTCGTCCCGACCGCGGTCTCCACCAGGCGTCCCCTCCAGAGCTCCAGAAGCCAAGGCGTGTCGAGCATCGTCCCACACCGTGACCGGCGGGATGCGAAAGGGGTGGTACGAGCGATGTGCTCGTACCACCCCTTCTCGGTGGGTTCGGGGCTCAGCCCAGGTCGGGCTGCTCCGTCTCCGCGGCGCGGGCGGCCTTGCGGGCCGCGGCACGCTCCTGGAGCGTGGACTCGGGCGCCCCGCTGTCGTAGTCCTCGCCGTACGCGCCCTTGGCCGGGCGGCGGCGGCGCAGCGGCGGCTCCACGCCGTCCGCCAGGCGGCGGGCGGTGAGCAGGAAGCCGGTGTGGCCGATCATCCGGTGGTCCGGGCGGACGGCCAGGCCCTCCAGGTGCCAGGTGCGGACCATGGTCTCCCAGGCCTGCGGCTCGGTGAAGGTGCCGTGGTCGCGCAGCGCCTCGACGGTCTTGGACATCTGCGTGGTGGTGGCCACGTAGCAGCAGATGAGGCCGCCGGGGACGAGCGCCTCGGAGGCGACGTCCAGGCACTCCCAGGGAGCCAGCATGTCGAGGATGACGCGGTCGACGTCGGTCTCGACCAGGTTGTCCTGGAGGTCGCCGACGGTGAGCTTCCACGCCGGGTGCGGGCCGCCGAAGTAGCGCTCGACATTCCCCTGGGCGATGTCGGCGAAGTCCTGCCGGCGCTCGTAGGAGGCCAGCATGCCGTGCTCGCCGACGGCGCGCAGCAGGTACATGCTGAGCGCGCCCGATCCGACGCCGGCCTCGATCACGCGGGCGCCGGCGAAGATGTCGGCCATGGCCAGGATCTGCCCCGCGTCCTTGGGGTAGATCACGGCGGCACCGCGAGGCATGGACAGGACGTAGTCGGGGAGCAGGGGGCGCAGCGCGAGGTACGGAACGTTCCCCGTGGTGCGCACGACCGTGCCCTCGGGAGCGCCGATCAGCTCGTCGTGCGGGAACGCACCCTTGTGGGTGTGGAACTGGTTCCCGGCCTGGAGCGTGAACGTGTAGTGGCGACCCTTGGGATCGGTCAGCTGGACCTGGTCCCCGACCTGGAAGGGCCCGCGTCGGCGGGCGGCACCGGTCGGTTCGGACATGCGGCCAATCCTAAGGGAAGCGGACCGGCTCGCGGGACGCGGGTGATCAGCGGCCGGTGACGGCGGCGGTCAGCCGCTGCTCGATGTCGCTGAGCGAGGCGACGCCGTACACCCGGCCGTCCGGCTCGACCACCAGGTACTCCCCCGCCGGGGTGGACTGGACGGCCCGCAGCAGGTCCTCGCCGCCGAGGTCGGCACTCAGCCGCAGCCCGGGCTCCAGGTCACGGGCGAGCGGGCCGACGGCCACCCAGGGGCGGCGGTGCTCGGGCACCGACCGGACCGCGGACTCGCGCACGAGGGCGATCGGCTCGCCCCGGCCGTCCACCACGATCACCGCGCCGGCCTGGGCCTCGCGGGCGCGGCGCAGCGCCTCGCCGAGCGGGGTGTCGGCGGTGACCTCGACGGCCCGCCGGGCCAGCTCGCGCAGCAGCAGACCGGGCAGCGCCTCCTTGAGCCGGGCGTTGCGCAGGCTGCCGGTGGCGCCGTTCCAGATGATCGCGGCGAGCACCGCGGCCAGCACCGCGTCCACCAGGGTGTCGGTGGTGGTGCGCTCGACCCCGCGGGCGGCGCTCAGCAGCGGCAGGCCGATCAGCACGGCGACGGCCAGCCCGCGGCCGCCCCAGGCGGCGGCCACCGTGCCGGTCATCGGCTTGCCGCTGATCGCCCAGACGACCGCGCGCAGCATCCGGCCGCCGTCCAGCGGCAGGCCCGGCAGCAGGTTGAAGGCGGCGACCACCAGGTTGGAGACCATCAGGCCGGTGAGCAGCACCCCGGGCACGGTGGACAGCTCCACCGCCCGCACCGCGAGGTAGAACACGCCGCCGAGCAGCAGCGAGAGCAGCGGGCCGACGAAGGCCAGCCAGAACTCCCGCCAGGGGCTCTCCGCCTCGTTCTCGATCTCCGAGACGCCGCCGAAGAACTGGAGCTGGATCCGCCGTACCCCGAGCTTGTAGCGCAGCGCGACCAGGGTGTGGGCGAGCTCGTGCACCAGGACGGAGGCGTAGAAGGCGACCGCGAAGGAGAACGCGACCAGGTAGCGGGCGCCGCCGAGGTCGGGCAGCACCTCGCCCAGCTGTCCGCCGAACACCCAGGTGATCAGCGCGGCGATGACGAACCAGGAGGGAGTGACGTAGACGGGCACCCCGAAGGGCCGGCCCATCAGGAGGCCGCCGCGGTTCTCGGGCGGCGGCCCGGCCGGACGCCCGCCGTCGTCCTGCGGTGGCTGGTCGGAGGGTTGCTGCCCCCTGCTGTCGCTCACCGTGATCCCTTCGGTCGTCTCCCCCGTCGTGCCCCGGTGTGCCCACGCTACGTGATCGTGGCCCTCCGGCGCTGCGCGGCCCTCCTTCTGGCTTCATACCCGCTCACCCGCCGCCGTGGAAGCACCGTGGCAGCGGGATGACAGCAAAGGGCAATAGGGTCATAGCCATGCAGCACACCGAGACCAGCAGTGCCACCGGACGCCCGGCGGCACCCCCGACCGGGCTCTCCCCGTCCCGAGCGGGGGACTTCCTCACCTGTCCCCTGCTGTACCGGCTGCGGGTGATCGACCGGCTGCCCGAGCCGCCGAGCTCGGCGGCGACCCGGGGCACGCTGGTCCACGCGGTGCTGGAGCGGCTGTTCGACAGCCCGGCGGCCGAGCGGACCCCGGAGCGGGCGCTGGGCCTGCTGCGCCCGCAGTGGGAGCGGCTGCTGGGCGAGCGCCCGGAGCTGGGCTCGCTGTTCCCGGACGACCCGGACGGCGCGGCGCTCACCCGCTGGCTGGCGGACGCCGAGAAGCTGGTCGGCCAGTGGTTCCGGCTGGAGGACCCGACCCGGCTGCACCCGGTGGAGCGGGAGCTCTACGTGGAGACGGCCCTGGAGTCGGGGCTGCTGCTGCGCGGCTACATCGACCGGGTGGACGTCGCCCCGACCGGCGAGGTCCGGCTGGTGGACTACAAGACCGGCCGGGCGCCCTCGCGGGACTTCGAGGGCAAGGCGATGTTCCAGATGAAGTTCTACGCTTTGGTGGTGTGGCGCTGGAAGGGTGTGATCCCCAAGCGCCTTCAGCTGGTCTACCTCGGCGGCGGCGGGGACGTGGTCAGTTACGACCCGGACCAGGCGGACCTGCTCGCGGTGGAGCGCAAGCTCCAGGCGCTGTGGGAGCGGATCAGCCAGGCGGTGGCCACCGGGGACTTCCCGGCCACCCGCAACCGCCTCTGCGACTGGTGCGACCACCAGGCCAGCTGCCCGGAGTTCGGCGGCACTCCGCCGCCGTACCCGCTGCCGCTGGCCCGTACGTCGGATGAGAGCGATCCCACGGGGGATCCGATGAGCAAGGAGTCCTAGGTGACGATCCGAGTGCTGCTGGTCGACGACCAGCCGCTGCTGCGCACCGGTTTCCGGATGATCCTGGAAGCCGAGTCCGACCTCGTGGTGGTCGGCGAGGCCGGCGACGGCCAGCAGGCGCTGGACCAGGTGCGGGCGCTGCAGCCCGACGTGGTGCTGATGGACATCCGGATGCCCAGGATGGACGGCGTCGAGGCGACCCGCCGGATCGCCGGCCCCGGGCGGGACGGTCCGGCCAAGGTGCTGGTACTGACCACCTTCGACCTGGACGAGTACGTCGTGGAGGCGCTGCGCGCGGGCGCCAGCGGCTTCCTGCTGAAGGACGTCCCGGCCGAGGAGCTGGTGCAGGCGATCCGGGTGGTCGCGGACGGCGCGGCGATGCTGGCGCCGAGCATCACCCGCCGGCTGCTGGACATGTACGCCACCAAGCTGCCCTCGGGCGACGAGGCGCCGCCGCAGGCGCTGAGCGCGCTGACCGAGCGCGAGCTGGAGGTGCTGAAGCTGGTGGCGCGCGGGCTGTCGAACGCGGAGATCGCGGCCGAGCTCTTCGTCAGCGAGACCACCGTGAAGACCCACGTGGGCCATGTGCTGACCAAGCTCCAGCTGCGCGACCGGGTGCAGGCGGCGGTGTACGCCTACGAGAGCGGGCTGGTGCGCCCGGGCGCCCTGTAGGCGGCCGCAGCAGCCCGGTGGGGCCGCGGAAACGTCACGGCGGCCCGTCCGCTCCCCCGTACCGACGGGCGAAGCGGACGGGCCGCCGTCCTGCGGGCGCTACTTGTTGGTCCGGCTGATCTCCCAGAAGCGGAAGTAGCCGGTGGTGTCGACGGTGGCCTCGACGCCGGTGACGTACGAGCGCGACGCGTAGAAGGACTTGTTCTGGTACAGCGGGATCATCGGCACGAGCTCGGCCTCGATCTGCTGGATCTGCGCGTAGGTGGCGGCCGCGGCGCTGCGGTCGGTCTGCTTGAGGCCCTCCGGCACCAGTCGCTGGCTGATCCGCGGGTCGTCCCAACCGTGGTGGTAGGCACCGCCGTTGACCAGCAGCGGGGCGAGGTAGTTGTCCGGGTCCGGGTAGTCGGCGAACCAGCCGATGACGTACGCCTGGTACTTGCCCTCGGTCCAGCCCTTGCGGTACGAGTCCCAGTCCGACTCCTGGGCGAGCGTCACCTGGAAGAGGCCGCCGGTCTCCAGTTGCTTCTTCAGCGTCTCGGCCTCGTTGCTGCCGGCCCGCGAACGGGACCAGGTGAGGGTGAACTTGACCGGGGTCTGGATCTTGGCGTCGGTCAGGATCTTCTTCGCCTTGGCCACGTCCTGGTCGCCGTAGCGGTCGAAGAAGGCCGTGGTGTGGCCGGGCAGGCCGGCCGGGACCAGGGAGTAGAGCGCCTGGACGGTGCGGGCGAAGACGTCGCGGGCCAGCGCCTTGCGGTCCATCATCTGGGCGGCGGCCTGGCGGACGGCGACGTTGCTCATCAGCGCGTCCTTGGTGTTGAACACCAGTGTGCGGGTGTCGTTGCTGTCGCCCTCGGCCACCTGGAGGTCGGTCTTGCCGCCCTGCTGGTCGGAGCGGACCTGGGCGGCGGTGTTCGGCTCCAGGCTGTTGTCGGTGAGGTCGACCTCGCTCTTGTCCAGCGCGGCCTTCAGGTCCTCGGCCTTGTCGAAGTACCGCACGGTGAACTTGTTGTTCCGCAGCTTGGCCTCGCCGCTGTACTTGTCGTTGGCCGACAGCACGACCTTGCCCAGTTGCTTGCCGCCGCTCGGGGTCTCGACCGAGTCGAAGCGGTACGGGCCGGAGCCGACCAGCTTGTCGTTGGGGAGCGCCTTGTCGGCGGGGTAGACCTGGTGGTCCACGATGGCGCCGGCCGGGCTCGCCAGCTTGGCCGGCAGGGTGGCGTCGGGCGCGGAGAGGTGGAAGAGCACCTCGTGGTCGCCCTTGGCCTCGACGGACTTGATCGAGTCGAGCAGTTCGACCGGGCCGTTCGGGTCGTTGATCTTCTTGGTGCGCTCGATCGAGTAGACGACGTCCTGGGCGGTCAGCGGGTGACCGTTGGAGAACTTCAGGCCGGACTTCAGGGTGCAGTGGTACTCGGTGGCCTCACTGCCGGTGAACTCGCACGACTGCGCGGCGTCCGGGGACGGCGAACTGGCGGCGGCCTGGAAGGTGAGCAGCGACTGGTAGGTGTTGCGCAGCACCAGCCAGGACCCGGAGTCGTAGGCGACCGCCGGGTCCAGGACACTGGTCAGCTGACTGGTGCCCATGGTGATCGACTTGCCGCCGTCTCCCTTGACCACGTCGGTCACCGATCCGCAGCCCGCCACCGACACGGCGACCAGGCCGGCGCAACCGAGTACTGCCAGGCGTTCAGCTGAAGTCTTCACGAGGCGCGTCCTTCTGGGTGGCACGAACTCGGAGTAGCGTGCCATATCGAACACGCACGACCGGTACCCGCGCAGATGACGTTTGGGACACGGTAGTTCAGGGCATCACGGCGCGCCCGACGAGTTGTCAGCCAATGCCCGTTTTCTCCCCCGGCGACTCCGGCCCGGAGCCCCTCCGGGCCGACTACCGGCGGGTAAGGCCGGGTCGCAATGAGATGACAATCACACTCGCGAAGTGACCAGCGAACGCAACAGATCGAGGTCGACCCGCTCCAGCGAGGGCAGCACCAGCCGCCCCGGAGCCGGCTCGATCGCCGCCACCGAAGGCACCGCGACCACCGGGCAGCCGGCCGCCTCGCCCGCCCGCACCCCGGTCGGGGTGTCCTCGATCACCACGCAGCGGGCCGGCTCCGCACCCAGCCGCCGGGCCGCCTCCAGGTACGGGTCCGGGAACGGCTTGGTGCGCGGCACCTCGTCCCCGCCGATGGTGAAGGCGAAGTGGTGGGCCCCCAGCGAGCGCAGCACGATGTCGATCACGTGCCGGTGCGAGGCGGACACCATGGCCGCCGGGATGCCGTGCGCGGCAAGGGTGTTGAGCAGCCGCTCGGCGCCCGGCATGAGCGGCACGCCGCCGGCCAGCAGGTCGACGAAGCGCTGGTTGACCAGCACGCCGAGGTCGGCCGGCGCGATGTCCGCCCCGGTCCGGGCGACCAGGTAGTCCATCACCCTGCTCATCGGGCCGCCGACCACGTGGGCGCGGTCCGCCTCGTCCAGCTCGTGGCCCAGCTCGGCGAAGAGCGAGGCCTCGGCCTGCCACCAGAAGTCCTCGGTGTCCACCAGCGTCCCGTCCATGTCCAGCAGCACCGCCTGGAGCCCGCGGTCGTCCCCGTGGTCGAGGATGCGCGTGGCGGTGGGGCTGGTCGTCATGGCAGGGGTCCTTCCGGCAGGCCCCGGGCGACCCGGGGAAGGCGCGGGCCGGCCCGCTGGTGAGCGGACCGGCCCGTTCAGGATCATCCAGGATACGCCCGCTTCGTCCGAAAAGAGCGAACGGAGGGCGAGCCGCGCGTTACCGTGCGTTGAAGTACTTCGCCTCCGGGTGGTGGATCACGATCGCGTCCGTCGACTGCTCCGGGTGGAGCTGGAACTCCTCGGAGAGCACCACGCCGATCCGCTCCGGCTTCAGCAGCTCGGCGATCTTGGCCCGGTCCTCCAGCTCGGGGCAGGCCCCGTAGCCGAGCGAGAAGCGGGCGCCGCGGTACTTCAGCGCGAACATGTCCTTGACGTCCTGCGGGTCCTCGCCGGAGAAGCCCAGCTCGTAGCGGACCCGGGCGTGCCAGAACTCGGCCAGCGCCTCGGCCAGCTGCACCGAGAGGCCGTGCAGCTCCAGGTAGTCCCGGTAGGAGTTGCCGGCGAACAGCTCGTTGGCCGCCTCCGAGATCCGGTTGCCCATGGTGACCACCTGGAGGCCCACGACGTCCCGCACCCCGGACTCCTCCGGGCGGAAGAAGTCGGCCAGGCAGAGCCGGCGACCGCGCCGCTGGCGCGGGAAGGTGAAGCGGGTGCGCTCGGTGCCGTCCTCGTGGAAGACGACCAGGTCGTCGCCCTTGGAGTTGGCCGGGTAGTAGCCGTAGACGACGGCCGCCTCCAGCCAGCCCTCGGTCTGCAGGCGGTCCAGCCAGGCCCGCAGCCGCGGCCGGCCCTCGGTCTCCACCAGCTCCTCGTACGACGGGCCCTCGCCGGTGCGGGCGGCCTTCAGGCCCCACTGGCCCTTGAACAGCGCGTCCTCGTCCAGCCAGGAGGCGTAGTCCGCGAACGGGATGCCCTTGACGATCCGGTCGCCCCAGAACGGCGGGGCGGGCACGGTGTTGTCGACGGCGACGTCGGAGCGGATCTGGCCGAGGTTGACCTCGGGCTCCGGCTCCTCCACCTCGACCCGCGCGTGCCGGCGCTGCTTGAGCTCCGGCAGGGTCGCGCCGGGCACGCCGCGCTTGACCGCGATCAGCGTGTCCATCAGCCGCAGGCCCTCGAAGGCGTCCCGGGCGTAGCGGACCTCGCCCTCGTAGATCTCGTGCAGGTCCTGCTCGACGTAGGCCCGGGTGAGTGCGGCGCCGCCGAGGATCACCGGGTAGCTGGAGGCCAGCTTGCGCTGGTTCAGCTCCTCCAGGTTCTCCTTCATGATCACGGTGGACTTCACCAGCAGGCCGGACATCCCGATCACGTCCGCGTTGTACTCCTGCGCGGCGTCCACGATCGCCGAGACCGGCTGCTTGATGCCCAGGTTGACCACGTTGTAGCCGTTGTTGGACAGGATGATGTCGACCAGGTTCTTGCCGATGTCGTGGACGTCGCCCTTGACGGTGGCCAGCACGATGGTGCCCTTGCCCTCGCTGTCGGACTTCTCCATGTGCGGCTCCAGGTGGGCCACCGCGGTCTTCATCACCTCGGCGGACTGGAGCACGAACGGCAGCTGCATCTGACCGGAGCCGAAGAGCTCGCCGACCACCTTCATGCCGGCCAGCAGGGTGTCGTTGATGATCTCCAGCGCCGGGCGCCCGGTCAGCGCCTCGTCCAGGTCCGCCTCCAGGCCACCCCGCTCGCCGTCGATGATCCGGCGCTGCAGCCGCTCCTCCAGCGGGAGCGCGGCCAGCTCCTCGGCCTTGGAGGCCTTGGCCGACGCGACGGAGACGTTGGCGAACAGCTCCAGCAGGCGCTGCAGCGGGTCGTAGCCGTCCCGGCGGCGGTCGTGGACCAGGTCGAGTGCGGCCTCGCGCTGCTCCTCGGGGATGCGGGAGATCGGCAGGATCTTGGAGGCGTGCACGATCGCCGAGTCCAGGCCGGCCTCCACGCACTCGTGCAGGAAGACCGAGTTGAGCACCACCCGGGCGGCCGGGTTGAGGCCGAAGGAGATGTTGGACAGGCCGAGGGTGGTCTGCACCCCGGGGTGGCGGCGCTTGAGCTCGCGGATCGCCTCGATGGTCTCGATGCCGTCCCGGCGGGACTCCTCCTGGCCGGTGGCCAGGGTGAAGGTGAGGCAGTCGACCAGGATCGAGCCCTCGTCGATGCCGTAGTCGGCGGTGAGTTCGGCGATCAGCCGCTCGGCGATCTCGACCTTCTTGTCGGCGGTGCGGGCCTGGCCCTGCTCGTCGATGGTCAGCGCGATCAGGCCGGCCCCGTGCTCGCGGGCCAGCGAGGCGATCCTGCCGAAGCGCGAGTCGGGGGCGTTGCCGTCCTCGTAGTTGACCGAGTTGAGCACCGCGCGGCCGCCGAGCGCCTCCAGGCCGGCCTGCAGCACCGGCGGCTCGGTGGAGTCCAGCACGATCGGCAGGGTGGAGGCGGTGGCCAGCCGGCCGGCGATCTCCTTCATGTCGGCGACGCCGTCGCGGCCGACGTAGTCCACGCAGAGGTCCAGCAGGTGGGAGCCGTCCCGGATCTGGTCGCGGGCGATCTCCACGCAGGCCTGCCAGTCGCCGGCCAGCATCGACTCGCGGAACTTCTTCGAGCCGTTGGCGTTGGTGCGCTCGCCGATCGCCAGGTACGAGGTGTCCTGGCGGAACGGCACCGCCTGGTACAGCGAGGCCGCCGAGGGCTCGGGCCGCGGGTCGCGCGGGGCGATCGGGCGGCCCTGGACCCGCTCGACCACCTGGCGCAGGTGCTCGGGGGTGGTGCCGCAGCAGCCGCCGACCAGCGACAGGCCGTACTCGCGGGTGAACACGTCGTGGGCGTCGGCCAGTTCGGCCGGGGAGAGCGGGTAGTGGGCGCCGTCCTTGCCGAGCACCGGCAGGCCCGCGTTCGGCATGCAGGACAGGCCGATCCGGGCGTTCTTGGCCAGGTAGCGCAGGTGCTCGCTCATCTCGGCCGGGCCGGTGGCGCAGTTGAGGCCGATGTAGTCCACGCCCAGCGGCTCCAGCGCGGCGAGCGCGGCGCCGATCTCCGAGCCGAGCAGCATGGTGCCGGTGGTCTCCACCGTCACCTGCACCAGCACCGGGAGGTCCAGCCCGGCCTCGGCCAGGGCCCGCTTGGAGCCCAGGATGGCGGCCTTGGTCTGCAGCAGGTCCTGGCTGGTCTCGACCAGCAGCGCGTCGGCGCCGCCGGCGATCAGGCCGGCCGCGTTCTGCTGGAAGCCGTCGCGCAGCGTCGCGTACGGGGCGTGGCCGAGGGTCGGCAGCTTGGTGCCGGGGCCGATCGAGCCGAGCACCCAGCGGGTGCGGCCGTCGGCGGCGGCGTGGGCGTCGGCCGCCTCGCGGGCGATCCGGGCGCCGGACTCGGACAGCTCGAAGATCCGGTCGGAGATCTCGTACTCGCCGAGCGCGCTGAAGTTGGCACCGAAGGTGTTGGTCTCCACGCAGTCCACGCCCACCGCGAAGTAGGCCTCGTGGACGGACCGGACGATGTCCGGGCGGGTGATGTTGAGGACCTCGTTGCAGCCTTCGAGGTTCTGGAAGTCCTCCAGCGTCGGATCCTGTGCCTGGAGCATGGTGCCCATGGCACCGTCGGCGACCACCACCCGGGTGGCGAGCGCTTCACGCAGCGCGTTCGCGCGGCTCTGCTGAGTGATGGACGGGGTGGCTGCTGTGGCCATGGAGCTTCTCCCTGGTGCGACGGCTGTCGGCTTTGCGGACCCGCTTGCTCGGGCACGCACGCGGCCAGGGTATCCGGCCGACGGGTCGGCCCGCCGTTCCATTCCGTATCCTGAGCGCTCGACCGCAAGGGGGGAGCAAGCGCATGGCCCGGTTCGGGACCTCTGCGCAGCGGGCCGGCCGGGCCTTGACGGCCCCGTTCCGGGTGCTGCGCAACCGCTGGCGGGCCTGGTCCCGGTGGCGCCGGGCACTGCTGGTCCTGGCACTGGTGGTGGCCGTGCCGGTCACCGCGCTGGGCTCGGCGTTCGTGATGTTCCGGCTGCACTACACCGGCGAGCCCGCCGCCGAGGCGCGCACCCGGGGCCGGGACGCCCTGTGGCTCGGCCACGCCTGGGTGGACGGCCGCAAGACCGAGGCCGACGCGGCCGCGCTGGCCCAGCAGCTGGCCGGCACCGGCATCCGGGACCTGTACGTGCACACCGGCCCGCTGGAGCACGACGGCTCGCTGCCGCCCGCCGTCCACCCCCGGGGGCGCTGGTTCACCGACACCGTGCACCGGGCGCTGCCGGGCGTGCGGCTGCAGAGCTGGCTGGGTGACGAGGTCAAGCCGGAGAAGGACGCCCTGGACCTGGAGGACGGCCCCACCCGGGACCGCGTCACCGCCTCCGCCCGGCAGGTGCTGGACCTCGGTTTCGACGGCGTGCACTTCGACATGGAGCCGATCCGCCCCGGTTCGGCGGGCTGGCTGGCCCTGCTCGACCAGGTCCGCCCGGTCACCGCGGCGCGCGGCGCCAAGCTCTCGGTGGCCGCCCCGCAGATCGACCCGGTCCCGGGCCTGCACACGGCCGGCATCCTGCTCACCGACCACGGCAAGTGGTGGGACCAGGCGTACTTCACCGAGACCGCCCACCGGGTCGACCAGATCGCGGTGATGAGCTACGACACCTCGATGCCCACCGAGCCGCTGTACGGCGGCTACGTCGCCCGGCAGACCGAACTCGCCCTGCGGGCCACCCCGGCCGACGTGGACCTGCTGATGGGCCTGCCCTTCTACTGGGAGGACAAGTGGGGCCACTGGGGCGACGCCGAGACCGTCCGGGCCGCCGTCCGCGGCGTCCGGCTGGGCCTGGGCCGGGAGGACCGCCAGCGGGCGAACTTCGGCGTCGCGCTGTACGTGGACTTCGCCTCGCTGCCCGAGCACTGGGCGGCCTACCGGAGCGGCTGGGTGGCCGCGCAGTAGGGCCCGCCAGGCCGCCCGGCGGCCGGGGGCGCCGAGGCGGGGGCACCCGTTCGCACCCCCGCCGGTGCACCGCCCCCCGGCGTGCCGGGCGGCGGCGCCCGTCGCGCTGCGCCACCAACCGGGCACGGTCCGCACCCGGACGAGTGACTGACGGACCGTCAGCTCGCGCCTTGCGATATCCGGTGGATCGCGGCGGCCCGCTCCCCCAGACTGTCCCGGTGCCCGGCCGCGGTGCGCATCAAAGCCCGTAGGCTGGGCAGGTAGGGACCATGGGGCGAGGCGTTCCATGGGAGACGAGAGGTTCGACAGTCGGCAGCCGGCCCGTCGGCGCCCCGGCAGGCCAGCCGGGGCGGCGCAGGTCCGACCGCCGACCGGAGGGAGACGCTGGGTGATCGAGCTGGAAGATGTTCCCGAGTTGATCGACCCGGTGATGGTCTGTGCCTTCGAGGGCTGGAACGACGCGGGCGACGCCGCCTCCGCGGCTCTGGCGCATCTGGACGAGACCTGGAGCGGCAAGGTGTTCGCCGCCCTGGACGCGGAGGACTACTACGACTTCCAGGTCAACCGGCCCACGGTCTGGCTGGACGGCGGCATCCGCCGGATCACCTGGCCGACCACCCGGCTCTCGGTGATCCGGGTGACGGAACCGACGACCAGGGACGTCGTGCTGGTCCGCGGCATCGAGCCGAGCATGCGCTGGCGCTCGTTCTGCAACGAGCTGCTGGGCTTCGCGCACGAGCTGGGCGTCGAGCTGGTGGTGATCCTGGGCGCGCTGCTCGGCGACACCCCGCACAGCCGCCCGGTGCCGGTCAGCGGGGTCACCTCCGACCCGGAGCTGGCCCGCCGGCTGGACCTGGAGGAGAGCCGCTACGAGGGCCCCACCGGCATCGTCGGGGTGCTCCAGGAGGCCTGCACCCACGCCGGGGTGCCGGCCGTGACGCTCTGGGCCGCGGTGCCGCACTACGTCTCGCAGCCGCCGAACCCGAAGGCCACGCTGGCCCTGATCAACAAGCTGGAGGACCTGCTGGACCTGCGCATCCCGCCGGGCGAGCTCGCCGAGGACGCCCGGGCCTGGCAGCTCGGCGTGGACCAGCTGGCCGCCGAGGACAGCGAGGTGGCCGAGTACGTCCAGCAGCTGGAGGAGGCGCAGGACACCGCGGAGCTGCCGGAGGCCTCCGGCGACGCCATCGCCCGCGAGTTCGAGCGCTACCTGCGCCGCCGGGAGAACGTCGGGCCGACCGGCGAGAAGCCGGTGGCGGGGCACGCCACGGCGGAGCGGCCGGCCGATCCGGAGGCACCGGGCGGCGCCCGGGAGAGCCAGGACGGCGCCGAGGAGGAGTGACCACCGTACGGGCGAAGGGGCGTCAGGACATCTGGTCCTGACGCCCCTTCGGCGTGTGGTGCGGGGTTACAGCGCGACGCCGAGCAGGGCGTCCACGGTGCGGGTCACGAGGCCGGGCGCACCGGTGTCGGTGCCGCCCTCGGCCTCCTGCCGGTCCGCCCAGCGGTCGACCGCGGCCAGCGCGGCGGGCGCGTCCAGGTCGTTCGCGAGCGCCTCGCGCACCTCGGCGAGCAGCTGCTCGGCCGCCGGGCCGTCCGGGCGGGAGACCGCGGCACGCCAGCGGGCGAGGCGCTCGACGGCCTCGTCCAGGGTGCTCTTGGTCCACTCCCAGTCCGCGCGGTAGTGGTGCGAGAGCAGCGCCAGGCGGATCGCCGCCGGGTCGACGCCCTCGCGGCGCAGCGCCGAGACGAACACCAGGTTGCCGCGGGACTTGGACATCTTGTGGCCGTCCAGGGCGACCATGCCGGCGTGCACGTACGCCTTGGCGTACGGGTGGGTGCCGGTGGCGACCTGGGCGTGCGCGGCGCCCATCTCGTGGTGCGGGAAGGAGAGGTCGCTGCCGCCGCCCTGGATGTCGAAGGACATGCCGAGGTACTGCAGCGCGATGGCGACGCACTCGATGTGCCAGCCGGGGCGGCCGTGGCCGAGCTCGGTGTCCCAGGCGGGCTCGCCCGGGCGGGCGGCCAGCCAGAGCAGGGCGTCCAGCGGGTTGCGCTTGCCCGGGCGGTCCGGGTCGCCGCCGCGCTCGGCGAAGACCGGGCGCATGGCCTCGCGGGTGAGGCCGGAGACGTCGCCGAAGTGCGGGTCGGCGTCGACCGAGAAGTAGATGTCGCCGTCCACCTGGTAGGCGGCGCCGGAGGCCAGCAGCTTCTGGACGATCGGGACGATCCACGGGATCGACTCGACGGCGCCGATGTAGTGGGCCGGCGGGAGCATGCGCAGTGCGGTCATGTCCTCGCGGAACAGGGCCGTCTCGCGCTCGGCCAGGACGGTCCAGTCCTGGCCGGTCTCCACCGCACGGGCGAGCAGCGGGTCGTCGACGTCGGTCACGTTCTGGATGTACAGGACGTCGTGGCCGGCGTCCTTCCAGACGCGCTGCACCAGGTCGAACGCGTTGTAGGTGGCGGCGTGGCCCATGTGGGTCGCGTCGTAGGGGGTGATGCCGCAGACGTAGATCCGGGCGGTGCCGTCCTGCGGCACGACCTCCCGGACTGTGCCCGCTGCGGTGTCGTGGATACGGAGGGGGAGCCCCTGACCAGGCAGGGCGGGAACCTCGGAGGCGGGCCAGGCATGCATGGAAACAACTTTAACCTTGCGAACATTTGAAAGCCTAACCAGTACGAAAGATCGACTGGATTCGCTTCCTGCCATTGCCCGACGGTTTCCCGACTGGTATCGCGCGGAACCCGGCCCGGGTCCGGGCATGGTTGAGCGCCCGGTCGGCCCTGCCGCCGACCGGGCGCCCGGCCCCTCGGGCGCGCGGCCGGAGCAGCTACGACCGCTGCCAGAGGGCCGGCACGTTCGGCGGCTCCCAGCCCACCATGGCGGTGTGCGCCTGGAGGCAGGTGTAGGAGGCGCCGGAGTAGGTCACGCGGTCGCCCGCGTTGTACGAGGCCCCTGGGGCCCAGGTGCCGCCCGGCGGCGTGGTGGGGCCGCCGGTGGAGGTGGCGGTGGGCGTGGGCGTCGGGCTCGGCGTGGTCTGCGGAACGTTCAGCACGAAGTCGAAGCTGCCTTCGCGGGTCTGGCCGTTCTGGCGGACGTTCATCAGCAGCCGGGCGTCGTAGATGGTGTCCGTGCTGTTGCGCGGCTCCCCCGGGAAGTACAACTGGGTGGTGACGATCGGGCGGCCGGGGGCCTGGAGCTTGACGTGGATGTGCCGGGTGCGGCCCGGGTAGAGGCCGGGCACGATGGTGTCCAGCTTGAAGGCGCCGTTGGCGTCGGTGAACTGGTGGCCGCGGAAGGTGTAGCCGCTGTTGTCGTAGTTGCCGCCGTCGTCGGCCTGCCAGAAGTCCAGCAGCACGCCGGAGATGGGCCGGCAGGCGCGGCCGAAGACGTAGCCGCTGACGACCAGGCGGGTGCCGGGGCCGTCGTTGACCATCGAGCTGCGCAGCGGGGAGTTGGGCTTGAAGTACGGCCCCTCGGTCTGTTCGACGGTGGGGGCGTCCCCGTCGTGGCACTCGGGGGTGAGGCCGAGCGGTTCGCCGTTGCCGATCTGGTCCCGGGCCAGTGCGACTCCGCCGCCGACCAGCAGCGGGGCAGCCCCCAGCGCGGCGGCGGCCTTCAGGACGGTCTTGCGGCTGATCATGCCGTCGGACGTGGGCATGCGCCGTCTCCTTCTCGTGAGGCGGGGGTGGGGGCGGCCCTTGCCATGGTGGGGGCATGACAAGGACCGGACCGGTCGGCCCGTCCTCGCGCGCCGGACCGGCCACCGGTGGCCAGCAGCAAAGTTACGGGCCGTCCGGCGCCACCGCGATGGACATGATCCGGGGATCGTGGTGATTTCCGTCGACCCTGGCCCGGAACTCCCCCGGGGTCATCCCGGTCTCCCGGCGGAAGAACCGGCAGAAGTACGCCGGGTCGACGAAGCCCGCCTCCTTGGATACCTGACGAATCGTCAAATCCGTGCAGGCGAGCAGACGTTTGGCCTCCAGGGTCTGCTGGCGGCGGATCAGCCCGCCGGGGGTGCGGCCGGTGGCCTGCTTCACCAGGGTCTGCAAGTGCCCCGGGGAGACCCCGAGTTCCTGCGCGGTGGAGGCCACCGAGTGTCGCACCCCGCCCGGCCGGGCGATCAACCGGGTGAAGGCGGCGGCCACTTCGGCCGAACGACCGGGCACCGCCGGACGGCCGGCCGGGGCGCAGGCGCGCAGCGCCCGGACGATCAGGATGTGCAGGCTGGCCCGCAGCACACCCTGATAGCCGGGCGCCCTGGTCCGGTACTCGTACTCCATGTCGGCGAGCAGTGCGGCGATCGCGTCGGCCTGGTCGCCGAGCGCGAGGGCCGGGCGGGTGGCCAGGGCCCGCAGGGCGGCGAGGTCCTGGGGGTGGCCGAGCAGGAAGTCCTCGTTGAACAGGACGACCCGGCCGGCCAGCTCCTCGGTGTCCGCCCAGTAGTGCACCTGACCCGGAGTGATCACGCACAACTGCGGTGGCGCCAGCGGCCGGTGGACGAGGTCCAGGACGTGGGCGCCGTGACCGCCGGTGACGTGGACGATCTCGTAGAACGAGTGCCGGTGGGGGAAGCCGGCCCGGGAGAGCGGGCCGATCGCGTCGAAGCCGCCGATGGCGAAGGGGAGCAGCTGGGGCAGCGGGACCTGTAACCGGTGCAACGGCAGGTCCGGCGTGGTTCGGGGGGTGGGGGTGGTCCGTC
Source organism: Kitasatospora sp. NPDC101235 (assembly GCF_044767505.1). Lineage (NCBI taxonomy): Bacteria > Bacillati > Actinomycetota > Actinomycetes > Kitasatosporales > Streptomycetaceae > Kitasatospora > Kitasatospora sp. NPDC101235. Next base: position 14,579 of record NZ_JBIWNZ010000007.1, on the reverse strand, counting down.
GCACATCCATCGGAGCAGTGTGCGACCTGTTCCGGGGACAGGTCCAGACCATCTGCTGCCGTTTTCGAGCGCAGGTCCAGACCACCGGTGTTCCAGGGCCGGCGGCCCGGCCCCCGTCGGCGCCGGTCTCCGGGACGGTCCGGCCTCCGACGCCCCGGCTACACCGGCGGCCAGGGAATCGCGGGCCAGTCCTCGGGCGGCAGCGGGTGCCGGCCGGAGCCTCGCAGCCCGGCCACCCGGGCCCGGGTCGCGTCCAGCTCGGCCGCCGTCAGGTGCGGTGCGAGGCGCTCGGCGAGCTCGCCGTCCAGCTGCTCGGCCAGCCGGGCCAGCACCTCCAGCGCCTCGGTGGGCAGCGGATCGCCGGCCCAGCCCCAGAGCAGGGTGCGCAGCTTGTCCTCGGTGTTGAAGGTGACGCCGTGGTCGATGCCGTACACCCGGCCGTCGGCTGCCGGGATCAGGTGGCCGCCCTTGCGGTCGGCGTTGTTGAGCACCGCGTCCAGTACGGCGAGCCGGCGCAGCCGCCGGTCGTCGTGGTGCACCAGCAGGGCCGTCCGCCCGCCCTCGACCTCGGCCCGGACGATCGGCAGCCAGCCCGACTCCGGGCCGCGCGGGTCCTGGAGCGCGAGCAGCGGCTCGGCCCGCGGGTCCGGCTCGACCCACAGCTGCACCATGCCGGGCCCGTGCGGACCCTCGCGCAGCACGGTGGGCGGGATCAGCGCCCAGCCGGTCGCGGCGGACAGCTCGTACGCGGCGACCTCCCGGCCGGCCAGCGTGCCGTCCGGGAAGTCCCACAGCGGGCGCTCGCCGGCCACCGGCTTGTAGACGGCCTGGGCGCTCAGCGAGCCGTGCGCCACCGTGCAGTACAGCGCGGCGTTGGAGGCCTCGGTGAGCCGGCCGTGCACCGTGAGCTCGCCCTGGCGCAGCAGCGCGAGGGCGGTGGGCACGTCGGCGGCCAGCGCGGCGGCGGCCGTCGGATCGGCCTGCGGTGGGGTGTCGGTGTTCAGCGCCGGTAGCCGTTCGCGCGCGGGCACAGGTGGCCCTCCGGGTCGAGCGGCAGGTTGCAGAACGGGCAGGGCTTGCGGCCGGCCGCGACCAGGTCGAGCGCGCGCTTGGCGAAGACCCGGGCCATCGCGCCGGACAGCCGCACCCGCAGCATGTCCGGGCCGTTCTCGTCGTCGGTGAAGACCGCCTCGGCGGCGTCCTCCTCCTCGTCCTCGATCAGCGCCTGCGCCTCGACCACCAGGCAGCTCTCCATGCTGTCCCAGGCCAGGGCCATGGTGCCGACCCGGAACTCCTGTTCCAGCGGGAGGTCCAGCGGAGCGGTGTCGAGCAGGTCCTTCGGGGCGGCGGCCGGGATGGCGGCGTCGCCGCCGCTGCGCCGCAGCGCCTCGTCCAGGACCTCCTCGATGCGCTCGGCGAGCGCCGCGACCTGGGTCTTCTCCAGCAGCACGCTGGTGATCCGGCCCCGGGCGCTGGCCTGAAGGTAGAAAGCCCGGGCGCCGGGCTGGCCGACGGTGCCGGCCACGAACCGTTCGGGCTGGTCGTAGAAGAAGACCTGACGGGGCACGCTCTCGCTCCGGATCATGTCGGTCGGCGCGGTTCCGCCGGGGGCGGACCGCGGCCGGATGGACTCGTTAGTCACCCTACGACCTTCGGGCTCCGGCCGGGGAGCCGAGCCGACGGCCGCGGGCGGGGGTGGCACCCGGGGAACCGGACGGTGCCGCCCCTGGCGGCCCGTCGGCGGCGGGCCTCAGGCGGTGCCGCCGACCACCGCGTCGCCGGCCGGGGTGGCCGCGCTCGGGCCGGGCCTGGGGGCGAGCGGGGCGAGGTCGCCGGTGTCGCCCATCCTCAGGACGAAGGGCCGCTGCGGGGTGTAGCGGATCGCGGTGACGGAGCAGGGTTCGGCACTGATGCGCTGGAAGTGGTCCAGGTGCAGCCCGAGCGCGTCGGCCACCACGGCCTTGATCACGTCCCCGTGCGAGCAGGCGATCCAGACCGCGTCCTCGCCGTGCTCGGCGGCGATCTTCTGGTTCCACTCGCGCACCGCGTCCACCGTACGGTGGCTCAGCTCGCGCAGCGACTCCCCGCCGGGGAAGGCGGCCGCGGCGGCGTGGTCCTGCACGGTGCGCCAGAGCGGCTCCTTGGCCAGCTCGGCCAGCGGGCGGCCGGTCCACTCTCCGTAGTGGCACTCCCCCAGCCGCTCGTCCTCGGCGGGCGGGCCCAGCTCGGGCCGGGCCGCCAGCAGCGGCTCCAGCGTCTGCCGGCAGCGCTCCAGCGGGCTGCTGACCGCCTGCACCAGCGGGATGCCGGCCAGCCGGCCGGCCAGCCCGGCAGCCTGCGCGCGCCCGGTGTCGTCGAGGTCCACGCCGGGCGTCCAACCGGCCAGGATTCCGGCGGTGTTCGCGGTGGAGCGGCCGTGGCGGACGAGCAGCAGGGTGGGCATGGGGTCAGCCTACGGCCTCCGGGCCCGGCCGTGGGCCCCGGTTCTCCGCCCGGCCCGGCGGCCGGCCCGGCCGCTGCGGGCCCGTGGACCGGTACCACCCGCATCCGTACCGGACGGCCCCGCTCGGGTGACAATGGCCCGCATGATCGTCCACTGCGCCGCCTACCACGACGGCCGCCGGATCGAGGCCCCCGAGGACCTGGCCGGCGCGCTCGCCGCCGCCCGCGCGGCCGGTCCTGACGGTTTCGTCTGGATAGGCCTGTTCGAGCCCACCGCCGAGGAACTCGACCACGTCGGCAAGGAGTTCGCGCTGCACCCGCTGGCCGCCGAGGACGCCATCAGCGCCCACCAGCGCCCCAAGGTGGAGGCCTACCAGGGCTCGCTGTTCGTCGCCCTGAAGACCCTCGGCTACGACCCCGGCGGGCGCGTCGTCACCGTCGGCGAGGTGATGGTCTTCCTCGGCCCCGACTTCGTCATGACCGTCCGGCACGGCGAGGACAGCCCGCTCGGCGGACTGCGGGCCGCCCTGGAGCAGGAGCCCGAACTGCTGCGCTACGGGCCCAGCTCGGTGCTGCACTCGGTCTGCGACACCATCGTGGACGGCTACATGGACGTGACCACCGCGCTCCAGAGCGAGCTGGACGAGCTGGAGGCGGACATCTTCTCCCCGGGCCGGGTCGGCCGCGACACCGCCGGACGGATCTACGGCTACAAGCGCCAGGTGATGTCCGTGCGCCGGGCCACCGGCCCGCTGCTGGAGCCGATGCTGTCCCTGGAGCGCGGCGCCCGCCTCGTCCGCACCGAGACCGCGCCCTACCTGCGGGACGTCGCCGACCACGTCGCCCGGGTGAACGACCAGGTCGACGGCATGGACCGGCTGCTGTCCGACATCCTGAGCGCCAACCTGGCGCAGGTCAGCGTGCAGCAGAACAACGACATGCGGAAGATCTCGGCCTGGGCCGCGCTGGCCGCCGTGCCGACCATGATCGCGGGCATCTACGGCATGAACTTCGACGACATGCCCGAGCTGCACCAGTCCTGGGGGTACCCGGCCGTGCTGGTGCTGATGCTGGTGGTCTGCCTGGTGCTGCACCGGGTGTTCAAGCGGCACGACTGGCTGTAGTGCCGCTTGCCCGTCCGCCGTCCGGTCAGGCCAGTCCGGCGCGCTCCAGCGCCTCGACGCCGGTGCGCAGCGCCTGGATCCGCTCGTCCAGGGTGAACCCCGCCGGGGCCAGGGTGAGCGTGCTGACGCCCGCCTCGGCGTAGGCCTGCATCCGGTCGGCGATCCGGGCGGTGTCGCCGATCAGCGAGGTGGCGTCGATCAGGTCGTGCGGGACGGCGGCCGCGGCGCCCGCGTAGTCCCTGGCCAGGTACTTCTCCTGGACCTCGTCGGCGGCCTGCTCGTAGCCCATCCGCCGGGCGAGCTGGTTGTAGAAGTTCTTCTCCTTGCTGCCCATGCCGCCGATGTACAGCGCGGCGTACGAGCGCAGGGCGTCGACGCCGGCCTTGATGTCCTCGCCGACCGCGAGGTTCACGGTCGGGCAGAGGTCGAAGCCCTCCAGCGTCTTCCCCGCCTTGGCGCGGCCGGCCGTCAGCGGGTCGAGGGAGAGCGCGGCGTGCTCGGGCGAGAAGAAGATGCCGAGCCAGCCGTCGGCGATCTCGCCGGTCAGCTCCAGGTTCTTCGGGCCGATCGCGGCGATGTACAGCGGGATGTGCTCGCGCACGGGGTGCACGGTGAGCTTGATCGGCTTGCCGGGGCCGCCGGGCAGTGGCAGCGTCCAGTGCGTGCCCTCGTGCACCAGGCGCTCGCGGGACATCGCCTTGCGGATGATCTCCACGTACTCGCGGGTGCGGGCGAGCGGCTTGTCGAACTTCACGCCGTACCAGCCCTCGGACACCTGCGGGCCGGAGACGCCGAGGCCGAGCCGGAACCGGCCGCCGGACAGGGTGTCCAGGGTCGCGGCGGTCATCGCGGTCATGGCCGGGGTGCGGGCCGGGATCTGGAAGATGGCCGAGCCGACGTCGATCCGCTCGGTCTTCGCGGCGACGAAGCTGAGCACCGTCGCGGCGTCCGAGCCGTACGCCTCCGCCGCCCAGCAGACCGCGTAGCCGAGCCGGTCCGCCTCCTGGGCCACGGCGATGTTGTCGGCGTCCATGCCGAGTCCCCAGTAGCCGAGGTTGATCCCGAGTCGCATCTGCCGCACCTTCCAGTGGGTTGGGGTTGTGGCGAGGGTAACCACGCCTGCGCCGGTCATGCTACTGACCGGTAGGGGTGGGCTGGGTCACACTCCCCGCGTTTGCGCCGCAGTGATCGTTCTGCGGGTCTGCACCCCTGTCCGCGCACCGGCCGCTACGCTCAGCCGACGTGGGGAGCGCTCTCCCCACCTGCTCGTTCACAGGGCTGCCGGGCCTCCCGGGGCCACCGGCCAGTGGAGGGCCCGTCCGATGGAAAAGCGTCACCTCGGCCGTACCGGCCTCCAGGTCTCCCGGCTCGGCCTCGGCACCATGACCTGGGGCCGCGACACCGACGAGCACGAGGCCGCCGAGCAGCTCAAGGAGTTCGTCGACGCCGGCGGCAACCTGATCGACACCGCCGACGTGTACGCGGACGGCGGCGCCGAGTACCTGCTCTCCCGGCTCACCGACAACCTGATCCCGCGCTCCGAGCTCGTCATCGCCACCAAGGCCGGCAGCGTCCCCGAGTCCGCCCGCCGCTTCGACGGCTCGCGCGGCCACCTGCTCGCCGCCCTGGACGCCTCGCTGCGCCGGCTCGGCACCGACTACGTCGACCTGTTGCAGGTGCACTCCTTCGACCCGGCGACCCCGGTCGAGGAGACGCTCAGCGCCCTCGACATCGCCGTCACCTCCGGGCGCGCCCGCTACGCCGGGGTCTGCGACTTCAGCGGCTGGCAGCTCGCCAAGGCCGCCACCTGGCAGCGCGCCCACCACGGGCGGGTGCCGCTGGCCGGGGCGCAGCTGGAGTACTCGCTGCTCCAGCGCGGCATCGAGCGGGAGGCGCTGCCCGCCGCGCTGGACGCCGGGGTCGGGGTGCTGGCCGGCTCGCCGCTCGGGCGCGGGGTGCTCACCGGCAAGTACCGGCACGGCGTCCCGCAGGACTCGCGCGGCGCCACGCCGTACCTGGCCGGGTTCGTCCAGCCGTACCTCGGGGAGCGCTCGCGGCGGATCGTGGACGCCCTCGCCACCGCCGCCGACGGGCTCGCCAGCAGCCCGCTGGCGGTCGCGCTGGCCTGGGTCCGGGACCGGCCCGGGGTGGCGAGTGCGCTGGTCGGGGCCCGGACGGTGGCGCAGCTGCAGGCGGCGCTGTCGGTGGAGGCGCTTACGCTTCCGGATGAGATCCGTGGTGCGCTGGACGACATCTCGTCGCCGGTGCACCGCTACCCGGACCAGGGGTGGACCGAGCTGTGACCCCGGGCCCGGGTTGTCGAGCAGAACCTGCAGTGGAGTGACCTTTGGAGCGGACGACGATGACTGACACGGGGAACGGCGCTCCGGAGGTGACCGCCGGGGCCCAGCTGACCCCGGAGGAGAAGGCGGCGAAGTTCGCGGAGCTGGCGCAGCGGGTGCGGAGCATGGGCGGGCAGGGGCCGGAGCCCGCCGCTTCGGCACCGCGGGAACCGGTGCGGCAGCCGTCGGGGCCGGAGGCTCCCGTGGCGGACGCCACGGGCGGAGGCGGTCCGGCCGCCCCGGCCGCCCCGGCTGCTCCGGTGGCGGCGGTGCCCCACCGGCCGCACGGCGACGCGCTCCGCGCCACCGCCGAGGTGCTGACCGCCGGCGGCGCCCCGCCCGAGCTGGCGGCCGCCGCCGTGGCCGAGTTCGGCGAGGAGGCCCCCCAGCGGCTGCGCGAGGACCCGTGGGCGGTGCTGGGCCTGCCCGGCGTCCGGCCCGAGCACGCGGACGGCTTCGCCCGTGAGCTGCTCGGCCCCGAGGCCGGCCCGGGCGACGAGCGCCGCGCCCGGGCGCTGGTGCCGTGGCTGCTGGAGCAGGCGGCGCTGCGCGGGCACTCCGCACTGGAACTGGCCGAGGTGGCGGCCGGGCTGGGCCGGCTCCGGATGCCCGACCCGGCCGCCGCGATCCAGGCCGCCGTCCAGGACGGGCGGGTGCTGCCCTTCCAGGAGGAGCTGACCGGCGCCGAGGCGCACGCGGCGGGCGGCGAGGAGGACGAGGCCCCGACCCGGACGCTGCTCGCACTGGAGGGGCTGGCGATGGCGGAGGACAGCCTCGCCGAGAAGCTGCTCCAGCTGATGGCCACCTTCGTACCGGGCGAGGACGCCGACGGGAGCGAGGACGCGGACGAGGCCGCCAACGCCGACGCCGACGTGACCGGGGCCGACGAGACCCGGGCCGACGCGAATGCCGCGGACGCCGCGGAGCAGACCCCCGTCAGCCCCGGCCCGGCCGCTTGGGCGGCCGCCGCCGAGTCCGCGCCGTCCTCCTCCGCGGCCGCCCTGATCAAGGCCGTCGGCGAGCACGCCCTGGTGCTGCACACCGGAGGCGAGGCGGCCCGCGCCGAGCCGGCCGCGCTGGTCACCGCCGCCCGGGGCCTCGGGCTGCGGGCCTGGGCCGCCACCTGGACCGACCAGGGCCGGAACTCCTTCGCCGCACTTGCCGGGCCCGACGCCGGGGCCTCCGTGGTCACCCTCGCCGAGCTGCTCTCCGGCGCCGCCGGCCCCGGCCGCGCCCCGGACGGCTCACTCGCCCTGGACCTGCTGGTCGTGCTGGACGCCCCGCTGCTGGACGTCGAACTGGCCGCCACCGTCCTGGAGTCGCTGGCCGACGGCACCCGCCTGGTGCTCAGCGGTGACCCGGGCCAGCTCTGGTCGGCCGGCCCCGGCCGGTTCTTCGCCGACCTGCTGGCCGCCAAGGCCTGCCCGGCGGTCGCCTCCCGCACCCCGGACTTCGGCCCGATCGGCGAGCTGGTCTCCGGCGTCGGCATCGGCGAGCTCCAGCCGGTCGAGGCGCCGGACAAGGAGGTGGTCATCCTGACCGCCAAGGACGCCGGCGAGGCCGTCCACCGCGCCATCCAGCTGCTCACCGACTCCATCCCGCGCGCGCTCGGCATCCCGGTCGAGCAGGTGGTGCTGCTCACCCCTGGCCACGGCGGCCCGGCCGGCACCCGCGCGCTGAACGCCGCCGCCAAGGCCCGGCTCAACCCCGGCCCCGGCCGGTTCGGCGGCTTCGACCCGGGCGACCGGGTGGTCGACTCCCCCGCCCCCGGCCTCACCCGCCCGGCCCGGGTGCTGGACGGCGACGCCACCGGTCTGCACCTGGAGTACCCGGACGGCTCGCGCCGGACGGTTCCGCCGGCCGAGGCCTCCCGGCTGCGGCACGGCTGGGCGCTGACCGTCCACCAGGCGCTCGGCCGGCGCTGGCCGGGCGCGGTGGTGGTGCTGGCGGAGGACGCCGCCCCGGCGCTCACCCGGCAGTGGGTCTACACCGCCTTCGGCCGCGGCGAGCGGCACCTGTCCGTGGTGCACGCGGCGGGCCCGGCGCTCGCCCAAGCCGTCGCCGAGCGCCCGGCGCAGCCGCGCACCACCCGGCTGCGGGCGGTCCTCGCCGAGAACGCCACCGCCTCGGCGTACTGACGGCCGTTCCGGCCGGCCCCGCTGCGGCGGCCTGCCGGGCGGAACGCACGACGGGCGGGCCCCGGTGGTCCCGGGCCCGCCCGTCGTGCGTCCTGGACGGCTTCAGTCGTCCGGGTCCTCGTCGTCGTAGACCTCGCTCACGTCGAACCGGCAGATCAGCAGCTGCGGATCGGCGTGCTCGAAGGGTTCGGGCAGCCACTCGCCCGGCTCGGTCGGCTCGGTGGCAGCGACCCAGAGCGTCGAGTCGGCCTCCTCCAGGCCGAACTCCTCGCTGCGGGCGGCGATCTCGTCGGGCTCGTACTCGCCGAACAGCACGCCGATCGCGGCGTTCACCCCGCCCGCACCGGCGCCGCCCGGGGTCAGCGACTCGTCGAGCCGCTCGGCCTGGGCACGCAGCCGCTCGGAGTCGACGACGTGGTAGTCGCGGCGGATCAACACGCTGATCGCCTCGGGCTGTTCGGGGCCGTGGTACCCGCCGGGGCCCTCGTCCCCGGGGATCTCGAAGGGCGTCACCTCGTCGTAGGCCTCGTACAGGAGCTGGTCGTAGGCGATGGCCGCCGTCGCCAGCTGCTCGTAGGCGGCGGAAACGGCGGGATCATCGGCTGCGTTGGGGCTTGACACCGCTTCCAGATGACGGTCGATGGCGGCCTTGACCGCCTCAGCGGCGGCGCGTACCTCGGCAATGGTGGGCTGCGCGGCATCAGACATGGTGCAGACGCTATCTCCCCGCAGTGTCGGTACGCACAGCGGTTGTCACCTACACCCGCGATTTCACCGCAACTTCCCCCCTGATGTCCGATCCACACCCTTTCGTCCCCCACGGCTCCGGCGCGAAGCGGGCGCGGAGGACGCGCACCGGACCCACCGGGGCCGTCCGGGTGCCGCTTCGCGCGCCGGGACAGGGGTATCCCCTCCACAGCGACAACGGAACTGATGCCCTGTCAGTCGACCGTCCCGGGTCACACTCCTTCGGGCCGCCGCCTCCGCACGGGAGGACGGCCGGAAATACCCGGGCCGACTGTCCGGGGCAGGCCGTAGGCTTGCCTGAAGGTGATCCCCAGGAGGAGCGTTTTGACCCCACGGAAGCCGGTCCGGCAGCCGGAGTACGAGTACCAGTCCCTGCGCATGCCGCGCGGCACCACGCGCAACGCGGCGCGCCAACTGCTCACCGAGCACGCCGAGTACGGGCACTGGGAGCTCGACCGGCTCAGGTTGTTCCCCGACGGCAGCCGGACGGTCCGGCTGAAGCGGCGGATCATCCGGCAGGTCCGGAGCTGGTGACGGGCGGGGCGCCGCGGCCCCGGGCAGGACTCGCACCGAGCCTTCACGCATCCGCGGCCGCCCGTTCACTCGGCGGCCGCGGATGCGTCGTTCCTACGGTGGGTGCGCGCGGGTCCGGCTCAGCGCGCACCCCGGTCCCCGGTCGGCCGGGTCAGCGGGCGCCGGCCCGGGCCCGGCGGTAGAGCACGCCGCCACCGAGCAGCAGTGCGAGACCGGCGGCACCGAGCAGCTCGACCTGACCGGCACCGGTGGAGGCCAGCTGGGCGACCGGAGCCTGGGCACTCTGACTGGCCACGGCGGGCGCCGTGGCCGGGCCGCCGTTGCGCGGGACGCCCGGGACCTCCTCGGCGGAGGTCTGCGGCGGGGTCGGGCACGCCTCGGCGCAGCCCTCGGCCGGCGGCTTCGGCGGGGCCTTCTCCACGTTGGCGCAGTGGTTGCCGAAGGCCGGGTTGGCGACGCCGACCACGTTCACCGCGTTGCCGCAGACGTTGACCGGGGCGTGCACGGGCGCCTGGATCTGGTTTCCGGAGATCACACCCGCCGAGCCGGTGGCTACGCCGGAGGCGCCGGCGCCCGGGATGGTGGTGGTCCCCCAGCCCCCGCCGGTGCTGGAGCTGTCGACACCGGCGCCACCACCGCCGGTGGCGCCGTCGGGCCGGCCGCTGTGGGCGGGCTTGGGTGCCGAGTGACTCCCGCCGTGGTTGACGTTGGCGCAGCGGTTGCCGAACGACGGGTTCAGCGCGCCGATCACGTCGATCGTGTTTCCGCAGAGATTGATCGGCACCTCGATCGGCACCTGCACCGAGTTGCCCGAGACGATGCCGGGTGAACCGGTGGCACCCCCCTGCGCCTCGGCTCCCCCCGCATAGGCGTAGCCGGCGGCCGAGGCCAGCACACTGCCGGTGGCCACGGCCGTGAGGATCCCCTTCTTGGCTACATTCCTCATGTTTTCCCCTGACATTTCGAGACGACGTGTTGGCCTTGACATGAACCTTCGAACAAGTCGGAATTTCGGTATATCCGTAAATCACGCAAGGGCTTCGGCTGCATACGGGTTAACGAGGGGCCAACGGGGAGGTTGAGCCGAGCGAATCGACTTCACCCGATCGAGCGATCACGTCGGATCCCGTGTATCCGGCGACCGCCAGGGGCGGCCGGAGCAAGTCCGGCCCGCACCGGATCGCCGGGGAACGCGAACGCCCCCGGTGCGGCACATCCGCCGCCCGGGGGCCGGGCTGAGTCCGCTCAACAGGCCTCGACGGCCCGGAGGTTGACTCAGGAGTTGACGCAGTGGTTGCCGAACGCCGGGTTCAGCACGCCGACGACGCTCACGGTGTTGCCGCAGATGTTGACCGGGGCGTGCACCGGAACCTGGATCTGGTTGCCCGAGAGGACGCCCGGGGAGCCGGCGGCCACACCCTCGGCACCGGCGTGAGCGGACGCGACACCGGCGGCGGCGAGCACCAGGCCACCGGTGGCGGCGGCGACAGCGGCGATCTTCTTGACCTTCATCATTCCTCCTGTATGGACAACGCAACCCGTTCGGCGGGCTGCACAGGAATGAACGACGCTGCGGCAAACGGGGTACGGAGCGAATCTCCCATTCACCCGCAACGGTGAGGTCTCGTACAAGTGATCAGCTTGGAATTCCCGGCAGAATCGATTCTGTCGATCTCCTTCTTCCTGTCTCACAATCATCAGCTCGGACAATGCGGTCGGCCCGCCCCCGGCACTGCGGGAACGGGCCGACCCAGTCGCCTGATCAGGGGTTCAGCAGGCGTCGATGAAACGGTCCAGCACCCGGACGCCGAACTTCAGACCGTCCACCGGCACCCGCTCGTCCACACCGTGGAACATCCCGGCGAAGTCCAGCTCCGGCGGCAGCTGGAGCGGCGCGAAGCCGAAGCAGCGGATGCCCAGGTCCTGGAACGACTTGGCGTCCGTCCCGCCCGACAGGCAGTACGGCACCGCGCGGGCGATCGGGTCCTCGGCACGCAGCGCGGTCTGCATCGCCTCGACCAGGGCGCCGTCGAAGCCGGTCTCGATCGCCTTGTCCGAGTGCAGGCTCTCGCGCTTCACACGCGGGCCGAGCACGCTGTCCAGCTCGGCCAGGAACTCGTCCTCGTAGCCGGGCAGGAAGCGCCCGTCCACATGCGCGGTGGCCTGACCGGGGATCACGTTCACCTTGTAGCCGGCGCCGAGCATGGTCGGCTGGGCGGTGTTGCGCAGCGTCGTGCCGATCATCTTGGCGATGCCGCCGAGCACGCGCAGCGTCTCGTCCATGTTCTCCGGGTCCAGCTCGACCCCGAGCGCGTCCGACAGCTCGTCCAGGAAGGCCCGGACGGTCTTGGTGATCCGCAGCGGGAACTGGTGCCGGCCGAGCCGGGCGACCGCCTCGCACAGCTCGGTGATCGCGTTGTCGTCGTTCTCCATCGAGCCGTGGCCCGCCCGGCCCTCGACCGTCAGGCGCATCCAGTGCATGCCCTTCTCGGCCGTCTCCACCAGGTAGAGGCGGACCTGGTCGTTGACCGTGAAGGAGAAGCCGCCGACCTCGCCGATCGCCTCGGTCACGCCCTCGAACAGCCCCGGGTGCTTGTCGACCAGGAAGCGCGCACCGTAGGTGCCGCCGGCCTCCTCGTCGGCGAGGAAGGCCAGCACGATGTCGCGCGGGGGCTTGCGCCCGGTGCGCAGCCGGTCGCGGACGACGGCCAGGGTCATCGCGTCCATGTCCTTCATGTCGACCGCGCCGCGCCCCCAGACGCAGCCGTCCGCGATCTCGCCGCCGAACGGGTCGTGGGTCCAGTCCGCGGCGTTGGCCGGCACCACGTCGGTGTGGCCGTGGATCAGCAGGCCCGGACGGGAACGGTCCTCGCCCTCGATCCGGACCACGGTCGAGGCCCGGCCCTTGGCCGACTCGAAGATCTTCGGTTCGAGCCCGAACTCGGCGAGCTGCTCGGCCACGTACTCGGCCGCCTTCCGCTCACCCGGGCCGGAGCCGTCCCCGTAGTTGCTGGTGTCGATCCGGATCAGATCGCGACAGATCTCGGCGACCTCCGACTCAGCCGTCACCTTCGGCGCCGCCGACTCGCTCCGCTCGCTCACGGTCACTCCTCGTCTTGGGCCCGCACCGACGCACCAGCGCGCCACCCCCAGGACCTGCACCCGGGCCGTACGAGCACGTCCGTCCATCCTCCCCCAGCCCCGGATCCCGATCCACCCCCCGCACGCTCCCGAAACCCCCTGGTCACGCCACCGCCACACGCCGCCTCTTGCCCCCGCCACCGGCTGCGCTCGCCCGCCGGAAACCGTTTTGGGGCCCCAAGCCGATCTTTGCTACAGTTACATCTGTCAGCGCGACGGACGAGAGATCGGAAGCCGCGAGGACGACACCCGGTCCGGGTGGCGGAATGGCAGACGCGCTAGCTTGAGGTGCTAGTGCCCTTTATCGGGCGTGGGGGTTCAAGTCCCCCCTCGGACACCAATGGAAGGCCCCAGTTCATCTGGGGCCTTTCTGCTTTTCGGCTTCGGCCCTCTTCAGGTGCAGGAAGATCCCCTCGGAGCCCGCGGGGGCTCCGAGGGGATCCGCAGGCTAGGTCACCCCTGCTGCCAGGTGGCGCCCGCACCCGTGAAGGAGCCGTAGACGCCGGTCTCGTCGGCCCAGATCCAGAAGTCGGCGTGCGAGAGCCCGTCGGGGCCGACGGAGGACTGGGTGCCGGCGACACCGGCGCCGTTCTCGTTGGCGATGAACTGGCCCTTTCCGAAGGACGCGTCCAGGCCTTCCTGGGCCGAGGCCAGGCCTGCGCAGCCGACGACGAGCGGGACGGTGAGGGCACCGACGGCCACGACTCGCTTGAGAGCACGCATGAAGATCTCCTCCACGGAGTTTTCCGGATCCGGTGGCGGCGCCGGTCGGCCCCGCCGCGATTCAGACAGCCACGGCCCGCATCCGGTCGCAAGCGGCGCCACGCCCGGCCCGGCCTCACGCCCCGTCAGAAACGCCGCCCCTACCAGCGGGAATGCAGTTCGTATGCCTATCTCCGAGGATCAGTCGGCTGGAGCAGACGAACGTCGCTCCCCGTCCTGATCGAGCCCCCCGCCGCGGGCCGCCGCTTCGCCCCACTTCCCGCAGGCGTCGACTGGGATGCACGGGAACAGTTGGCCGGCGGCCCGGACGCCGACGGGCCCCCGCAGGTCACGCGTCCGACTTCCGCCGAAGTCTCGCCCACAGAAAGCGAGTTGGCGGTCCACCATCGCATTGACAGGTGCTCCTGGTCACCGCGACGGCCGAGGGGCCGGCCCCGGATGCGGCGAGCCCGACCGCCCGGCGGGCCCCGTCAGACCTGGCGGGCGTCGGTGCCCAGGGCGCTCTCGATGCCCTGGACCATCCGCCACAGCGGCGCCCGGCGGCTGGCGACCAGGACCACGACGTCGTCGGACTCGTCCTCGGTGGCGGTCTCGGCCGGGCGGTCGCTCCAGGTGCCGGTGACGAAGGCCATCGCCGCGTCCACCTCGGCCACCCAGTCGCTCTCCCCGCCCGAGCGCAGCCAGGTGCGCAGGGCGTGGTTGTGCGCGGAGACGACGGCCGCGGCGATCACGTCCGCGCGCAGCGGGCCGTCCGGGCGGTCGGCGAAGCGGCCGCGCAGGTAGGCGGCGAGGGTGTGCTCGTAGCGCCAGACCACGGACAGCTCGTACGCCCGCAGGCCGGGCACCTTGCGGGTCAGGCGGTAGCGCTGGACGGAGAAGGAGGGCTGCTCGGCGTACATCCGCAGGACCAGGCGGGCGGCGTCACAGGCGTGCTTGACCGGGTCCTCCTCACCACTGCCGGAGTCCAGGAACTCCGTCATCTCGGCGAGGCTGCGCTCGTGGTCGGGAAAGACCACGTCCTCCTTCGCCGGGAAGTAGCGGAAGAAGGAGCGCCGGCCGACGCCGGCCAGCGAGACGATGTCGTCGATGGTCGTCTGCTCGAAGCCTCGCTCCAGGAAGAGCTCGAAGGCCGCGGCCACCAGCGCCTCGCGCATCGCCGGCTTCGAGGGCCCGTCATTCATGGGCTGGTCCTGCTCTTCCTTCTCGCTCATTGACCGGAACCTAACATCCACGCCGAGGGCCGGCACCGGCGGACGGACCGCTCACGGGCCCGGCCGCCGGTGCGCCTCGGGGCGGGTTACGGGAGGTTGCGGGCCATCACGATCCGCTGGACCTGGTTGGTCCCCTCGTAGATCTGCGTGATCTTCGCGTCCCGCATCATCCGCTCC